>NZ_JBHWHX010000008.1:216573-237025 GCF_042732315.1 Streptomyces sp. NPDC059787 | reverse complement strand
GCCCGGTTACATTCCGAACCCGGAAGCTAAGCCTTACAGCGCCGATGGTACTGCAGGGGGGACCCTGTGGGAGAGTAGGACGCCGCCGAACAATCATTCAAAAGGGTTGGACCCCGAACTTCGGTTCCGGGTCCAACCCTTTTTTGTTCTGCGTCACTTGACGTTCACGTTGCGCAACGAGCATCCACTCCATGAGTACTGCTGCACTGCTCAGGGCCGCCGGTGTCGGAGTGGGCGACGAGGTCGTCGTACCGGCCTTCGGGAACGTGGAAGTCGCCGAAGCCGTGGCGATGGCAGGGGCGCTGCCGGTGTTCGCCGACATAGACCCGGCGACGTACTGCCTGGAACCGGCCGCGGTGGAGGCGGCCGTAACTCCGAGGACGGCAGCCGTCGTTGTCGTGCACCGCTTCGGAAGGCCCGCCGACGTCGGGCGGTTGCACGCGCTCGGCCGCCGGCACGGCCTGCTGGTGCTGGAGCACGGAGAATCCGAGGCGCCGTACGACGAGATGGCTCGGCGGCGGGAGCGTGCGGCGTTCCTCGACGCCAAGTTGCGAGGCGTGCGGACGCCCGAGAGCGGAGTCGGGCACACCTATCAGCAGTACGTCGTGCGGGTGCCGGGGAACGGCCGGCCCGACCGGGACGCCTTCGCACGCGCCATACGGGGCAAGGGCGTTGAGTGCCGCATACCGGTGAAGACCCCCGTGCACCGGATGCCCGAGTTCCGCCGGTGCGTGTCCCTGCCCGAGACCGAGCGGGCCGCCGACGAGACGCTCGCGCTCCCCGTGGACGCGTCGCTGACCAAACGGGACATGCAGCGGATCGCGGCGGCGTGCAATGCGCTGGGCGGGCTGCTCCAGCCGACCGGCTGAGCGGCGGTTGGGAGCACGGGTCCGTTCGGGGTATGATCTATTCCGTTGGCGAGCGGAAAACCCCGCACACGGCAACAGGCCCCTATAGCTCAGTCGGTAGAGCGTCTCCATGGTAAGGAGAAGGTCAACGGTTCGATTCCGTTTGGGGGCTCGGACAGAAAGGCCCCGCCCATTCGGGCGGGGCCTTTCTCATGCCCTGCGGCAGTGCCCTGCCTGGAGGGCACTCGCTGATTAATCCGTGTGCAGGCCCGGTACGCGCATGGCGAGGATCGCCATGTCGTCGGACGGGGGCTCGGAGGCGAAGCGTTCCACGGCGCGCATGATGCGGGCCGCGACCGCGCCGGCCGTCAGACCGGTGCAGGTGGTCAGGACGTCGGCGAGGCCGTCGTCACCCAGCATGCGGGGACCCTCGCGGCGTTCGGTGACACCGTCGGTGACGCAGAGAAGCACGTCGCCGGGATCGAGGGTGACCGTCTGCTCGTACAACTCCAGGTCCTCGATGACACCGAGGAGGGGCTGCGGCTCCGCCGCCGGTTCGACCGTGCCGTCCTGGCGCAGGCGGAGCGGGAGGGGATGGCCGGCGCAGACCACCTTCAGTTCCGCGCTGCCGTCGCCCTGCGGGCGCATCTCGCCGTAGAGGAGGGTGAGGAAGCGGCTGCGGGCGCCCTCGTCGAGGATCGCGGAGTTGAGGCGCTCCAGGACCGCCGGGCCGCTGAGGCCCTCGCGGGCCAGCAGTCGGAGCGCGTGCCGGGCGAGACCGGTCACGGCCGCCGCGTTGGGGCCGGTGCCGCAGACGTCGCCGATGGCGAAACCGTACGCGCCGTCGCTGATCGGGAAGAGGTCGTAGAAGTCGCCGCCGACCTCGTTGCCCTCGCCGGCCGCACGGTAGATGACTTCGACCTCGACGCCGTCGATCGTCGGCAGCTCCGGCGGCAGGAGGCTGCGCTGGAGGGACTGGCTGATGGCCGTGCGCTCCGAGTAGAGGCGGGCGTTGTCCAGGGCCAGGGCGGCCCGCCGGGAGAGGTCCTCGGCGAGCTCCAGGATCTCCTGGCGGAAGTGTTCGTCGGTCGGCTTGCCGAGCGTCAGCATGCCGATGACCCGGTTGCGGGCGACCAGGGGCAGGACCACCGTCTCGCCGCCGACAGCGGAGGCCGTCGCGAGGGTCGGGCCGATGCCCGGGGTGACCTGACGGGTCGGACTGCCGCTGAGGCCGAGGCTGCGCATGGAGGTGCGCAGGGCCGCCCGGTGGGCGACCTCCGCGGGGGCGGACCAGACGCGGGCGCCGGGCGTGGGGACCGGATCGGGCGGGGCGATCTTCGACAACAGGGACTTGATGCCGTCGATCAGCTCCTCGTCCTCGTGCAGCACGTAGGAGAGGTACGGCTCGGAGGCCTGGTCGGCGATCGTGTAGACGGCGCACCAGGTGGCGAGGGTCGGCACCGTCATCTGGGCCATCAGGGCCAGCGTCTGGTCCCGGTCCAGGGTGCCGGCCAGCAGGTCGGAGGCCTCGACGAGGAAGCTGAGCGAGCCGCGGCGCAGGCGCTCCAGTTCGCCCAGGCGGGCCGACTCGACGGCGAGCGCGATGCGGTCCGCCGCGAACTGCAGGCGCAGCGCCTCCTCGTTGGAGTATCTGCCGGGTGCCTCGGCGGCGACACCGAGGGAGCCGGTGAGGCGGCCCTCCACCTTCAGCGGGACGGTGACGACCGAGCGCATGCCGGTGCTGTTGAGGAGCGGCACCGCGCCGGGGACGGCGGTCAGGTCCTCGTGGACTGCCGGCATGCGGGCGGAGCCGTAGCGGCCGGGGCCGGCCTCGACGGGGACGCGGGCGAAGCGCTGGCGGGCCGAGGGCAGGCCGGTGGAGGCGCGGACCTCCAGTTCCGTCTCGTCGTCGGTGGCGAGGAGCAGGAAGGCGGAGTCGCCGTCGAGCATGTCGCGGGCGCGTTCCACCGTGCGCTGGAGCAGACCGTCGAGGTCGTCCGGGGCCGGGGAGCCGATGAAGACCTCGAAGGGGTCGGTGCTCTGCCCCTCGGAGGTGCCGGACTTGTCGGACGCGGGGCCGCGCAGCGGGGTCTGCAGAACCGCCCGTTCGTGGTCGCGTACGAGGAGGCAGACCGTTGACGGTTCGCCGTCGGTGTCCCGGACCCGCAGGTGGGAGGCGTACACGGGGATCACTCGGCCGTGGGCGCCCCTGATGCCGTAGCTGCCCTCCCAGCGGGAGAGCCGGAGCGCGTCGGCGATGCCGGTGCCGGTGCCCGGGGTGTGCGGCCAGGCCGCGAAGTCGGTCAGCGGCTTGCCGGTGACCTGCTCGGCGGAGTAGCCGAAGAGTTCCTCGGCGTCCTCGTTCCAGGCGGTGACGGAGCCGGTCCGGTCGATCTGGACGACGGCGACGCGGACCCGGGTGTCGGCGAGCGGGAGGAGGTGGGCCGGCAGGGAGGGGCCGGCGGTGCGGGTGCCGACCGGGCGCTCGGGAAGGTCGAGCCGGAACCAGACGGTCTTGTGGGTGGGGGTGTAGTCCACGCCCCAGTGGCCGGCCAGGGCCGCGCACAGCTGGAGCCCGCGGCCCCCCTCGCGGTCGGGGCTGCCCATGGTGATGGCGGAGCCCTGGAGCGGGATCTCCCGCTCCGGATACCGGTCGGCCACCTCGATCCGCACGCCTTCGTCGCTGCGCAGACAGAGCAGGTCGGCGGAGGTGCCGGCGTGGACCACGGCGTTGGTCACCAGTTCGCTGGTGAGAACCACGGCGTCGTCGACGATGTCGGCGAAGCCCCAGCCCTGCAGGGTGTCGCGGACGAAGGAGCGGGCGCTCGCGACCGATCGCCCCACGGGCTCGAAGCTGGCGGCCGCGCGCGCGGTGATCACAGAACTCCTCGACCGGTTCTCGACGGGCATGGCTCCCTGGCCGACCGGCTCGTGCCGTTGGTGCGGCAGGCCGTCAGTCGGCCGTGGGTCCGGGGGCTGTTCCCCCGGGATCAGTCCGGTGGTCATGTGTGCGGCCGCCCTCCGATGCCCGCTCGTTCCCGTGCCACCGCCCAGGCCGGACGGACCGGCGTGGCTGGACAGCCGGATGCAAGGTTACTTACCTTCGCGGTCCGGGCGGATGCCGGTCCGCTGTGTTTGTCGTCCGGAGGTGTTCTCCGTCCGGCGGGTGTGCGGACGATGTGCGAAGCTGCCGGACTGTTATGGCCTGGTTCGGCGGGGGTGAAACACTGGGCAGGCTTGTGGTGAAGGTCCGGGCGGGCCGTGTGCCTTCCGCCCCGGGTGGGCAGCAGCCCCCTTGGCGGTGCCTCGGAACGTCGGGCAGGACATCGCAGTAGTACGGGAAGAGCACAGGAACATCGGGAACGCCCCTGGCGGTGTGCCCGGGCACAGCGGTAACGGTCGACCCCTGCGGGAGGGACACAGTGGAGTCTGGCGCAGCGACGCGGGGCACGAAGACGACGCGCGCGAAAGGCGGACAGTCCCTGAGCAAGCCGGGAAGGACGCGGGGCGGGACCACGACCGTGGACACGGCGGCCCTGAACCGGTTGATGACGGCGCTGGTGGCGATGCGGGACGGGAACTTCCGCAAGCGGCTCACGGTGTCCGGCGACGGCGTGATGGCGGAGATCGCGGCGGTCTTCAACGAGGTGGCCGACCGCAATCTCCATCTGACGGGTGAGCTGGCGCGGGTGCGCCGCATGGTCGGGCGTGAGGGAAAGCTCACGGAGCGGCTGGAGACGGGGGCCTGTGAGGGTTCCTGGGCGACCGCGATCGACCATTCGAACGCGCTGGTGGACGACCTGGTGCGGCCCGTCTCCGAGGTGAGCCGGGTGCTGTCGGCGGTGGCGGAGGGCGATCTGTCGCCTCGTATGGAGCTGCGGACGCAGGCGGCGCCGGAAGGGGCCGGGCATCCACTGCGGGGCGAGTTCCTGAAGGTCGCGCGGACGGTGAACAACCTGGTCGACCAGTTGTCGACGTTCACCGACGAGGTCACGCGCGTGGCCAGCGAGGTGGGCACCGAGGGCAAGCTGGGCGGTCAGGCCCAGGTGCGCGGCATGTCCGGCTCCTGGAAGGACCTGACGGACTCCGTCAACACGATGGCGGAGCGGCTGACGGCGCAGGTGCGCGACATCGCGCTGGTGACGACGGCCGTCGCGCGCGGTGATCTGTCCCGCAAGGTCACCGTGCACGTCGAGGGCGAGATGCTGGAGCTGAAGAACACCGTCAACACGATGGTGGACCAGCTCTCCGCGTTCTCCTCGGAGGTGACCCGCGTCGCGCGCGAGGTGGGCACCGAGGGCGCCCTGGGCGGCCAGGCGCAGGTGCCCGGGGTGGACGGCGTCTGGAAGGAGCTCACCGACTCCGTCAACACCATGGCCGGGAACCTCACCGCTCAGGTGCGCGGGATCGCCGAGGTGACGACGGCGGTCGCCAACGGTGACCTGTCGCGGAAGGTGACGGTGCCGGCGCGCGGCGAGGTCGCGCAGCTCGCCGAGACGATCAACCAGATGACCGAGACGCTGCGGATCTTCGCGGACGAGGTCACGCGGGTCGCCAACGAGGTCGGGGCCGAGGGACGGCTGGGCGGTCAGGCGAACGTGCCGGGGGCCGCGGGGACATGGAAGGACCTGACGGACTCCGTCAACACGGTGTTCCGGAACCTCACCACTCAGGTGCGTGACATCGCGGCGGTGACGACGGCGGTCGCCAACGGTGACCTCTCGCAGAAGGTCACCGTGGACGTGGCCGGCGAGATGCTGGAGCTGAAGAACACCGTCAACACGATGGTGGACCAGTTGTCCTCCTTCGGTGCGGAGGTCACGCGCGTGGCGCGCGAGATCGGTGTCGAGGGTGAGCTGGGCGGTCAGGCGCAGGTGCCGGGGGCGGCGGGGACGTGGAAGGACCTGACGGACTCCGTCAACACGGCGTTCCGCAACCTCACCGGACAGGTGAGGAACATCGCCCAGGTGACGACGGCGGTCGCCAACGGCGACCTGTCGCAGAAGGTCACCGTGGACGTCTCCGGTGAGATGCTCCAGCTGAAGAACACCGTGAACACGATGGTGGACCAGCTGTCGAGCTTCGCGGACCAGGTCACGCGGATGGCCCGGGACGTGGGTACGGAGGGCCGGCTGGGCGGTCAGGCGCGCGTGGACGGCGTGTCGGGCACCTGGAAGGAACTCACCGACTCCGTCAACTCGATGGCGTCCAATCTGACCGGCCAGGTGCGCAACATCGCCCAGGTGACGACGGCCGTCGCGCGGGGTGACCTGTCGCAGAAGATCGACGTCGACGCGCGCGGGGAGATCCTGGAGCTGAAGAACACCATCAACACGATGGTGGACCAGCTCTCGTCGTTCGCCGACCAGGTGACGCGGGTGGCCCGCGAGGTGGGTACGGAGGGCCGGCTGGGCGGTCAGGCGCAGGTGCCCGGGGTCGCCGGTGTGTGGCGGGACCTGACGGACTCCGTGAACGGCATGGCGTCGAATCTGACCGGCCAGGTGCGCAACATCGCCCAGGTGGCGACGGCGGTGGCGCGCGGCGACCTGTCGCAGAAGATCACCGTGGACGCGCGCGGGGAGATCCTGGAGCTCAAGAACACGCTGAACACGATGGTGGACCAGCTGTCGTCGTTCGCCGAGGAGGTCACGCGGGTCGCCCGTGAGGTGGGTACGGAGGGCATCCTCGGCGGTCAGGCCGAGGTGCAGGGGGTCTCCGGCACCTGGAAGGACCTGACACAGTCGGTGAACGGCATGGCGAACAACCTGACCCTCCAGGTGCGCAACATCGCCGAGGTCACCACGGCGGTCGCCAAGGGTGACCTGTCGAAGAAGATCACCGTCGACGCCAAGGGCGAGATCCTGGAGCTGGTGACCACCGTCAACACGATGGTGGACCAGCTCTCGTCGTTCGCCGAGCAGGTGACGCGGGTGGCCCGCGAGGTGGGCACCGAGGGCATCCTGGGCGGCCAGGCGCACGTGCCGGGTGTCACGGGCATCTGGAAGGACCTGAGCGACAACGTCAACCTGATGGCGAAGAACCTGACCACTCAGGTGCGGAACATCTCCCAGGTGTCCGCGGCCGTCGCCAACGGCGACCTGTCGCGGCAGGTCAGCATCGAGGCGCGCGGTGAGGTGGCGCAGCTCGCCGACACCATCAACATCATGGTGAAGACGCTGAGCGCGTTCGCCGAGCAGGTCACCAAGGTGGCCCGCGAGGTGGGCACGGACGGCATCCTGGGCGGCCAGGCGCACGTGCCGGGTGTGGCGGGGACGTGGAAGGACCTCACCGAGTCGGTGAACCAGATGGCGTCCAACCTGACCGGTCAGGTGCGCAACATCGCCATGGTGACGACGGCCATCGCCAAGGGTGACCTGACGAAGAAGATCGACATCGACGCGCGCGGAGAGATCCTCGAGCTGAAGACCACCATCAACACGATGGTGGACCAGCTGTCGTCGTTCGCCGAGGAGGTCACCCGCGTGGCCCGCGAGGTGGGCACCGAGGGTCAGCTGGGCGGCCAGGCACGCGTGCGTGACGTGGACGGCACCTGGCGGGACCTGACCGAGTCCGTGAACGAGATGGCCGGGAACCTGACCCGGCAGGTGCGTGCCATCGCGCGGGTGGCGACCGCGGTGACCCGCGGCGACCTGAACCTGAAGATCGACGTGGACGCGTCCGGGGAGATCCAGGAACTCCAGGACTACATCAACAAGATGATCGCCAACCTGCGCGACACCACGATCGCCAACAAGGAGCAGGACTGGCTCAAGGGCAATCTCGCCCGCATCTCCGCGCTGATGCAGGGCCGCCGTGACCTGGAGGACGTGGCCTCGCTGATCATGAGCGAGCTGACGCCGGTGGTGTCCGCGCAGCACGGCGCGTTCTTCCTCGCGATGCCGCTGGTCGACGGCGAGGACCTGAACGCCGCGGACGACGACCAGTTCGAGCTGCGCATGCTCGGCTCGTACGGCTACTCCATGGGGTCCATGCCGACGTCGTTCCGGCCCGGTGAGGGGCTCATCGGGACGGCCGCCGTGGAGAAGCGCACGATCCTCGTGCAGGACGCGCCCAGCGGCTATCTGAAGATCTCCTCGGGGCTCGGGGAGGCACCGCCGGCGCAGGTGATCGTGCTGCCGGTGCTGTTCGAGGGGAAGGTGCTCGGCGTCGTCGAGCTGGCCTCGTTCACGCCGTTCACGCACATCCAGAAGGACTTCCTCAACCAGATCGCCGAGATGATCGCGACGAGCGTCAACACCATCTCGGTCAACACCAAGACCGAGCGGCTGCTCTCGCAGTCCCAGGAGCTGACCGAGCAACTGCGCGAGCGGTCGGCGGAGTTGGAGCAGCGGCAGAAGGCGCTCCAGGCGTCCAACGCCGAACTGGAGGAGAAGGCCGAGCTGCTGGCCCGGCAGAACCGCGACATCGAGGTGAAGAACACCGAGATCGAGGAGGCGCGGCAGGTCCTGGAGGAGCGCGCCGAGCAGCTCGCGGTCTCCATGCGCTACAAGAGCGAGTTCCTCGCCAACATGTCGCACGAGCTGCGTACGCCGCTCAACTCGCTGCTGATCCTGGCGAAGCTGCTCGCCGACAACGCGGAGGGGAACCTCTCCCCGAAGCAGGTCGAGTTCGCCGAGACCATCCACGGCGCCGGGTCCGACCTGCTGCAGCTCATCAACGACATCCTCGACCTGTCGAAGGTCGAGGCGGGCAAGATGGACGTCTCCCCGACGCGCATCGCGCTGGTCCAGCTCGTGGACTACGTGGAGGCCACCTTCCGGCCGCTGACCGCGGAGAAGGGCCTGGACCTGTCGGTGCGGGTGTCGCCGGAGCTGCCGGCCACGCTGCACACCGACGAGCAGCGGTTGCTCCAGGTGCTGCGCAACCTGCTGTCCAACGCGGTGAAGTTCACCGACTCCGGATCGGTCGAGCTGGTCATCCGGCCCGCCCGGGACGAGGTTCCGCAGGCCATCCGGGAGCAGTTGCTGGAGGCCGGTTCGCTGACCGACCCGGACGCGGACCTGATCGCGTTCTCGGTGAGCGACACGGGCATCGGCATCGCGGCCGGCAAGATGCGGGTGATCTTCGAGGCGTTCAAGCAGGCCGACGGCACCACCAGCCGCAAGTACGGCGGTACGGGTCTGGGGCTGTCCATCTCGCGGGAGATCGCGCAGCTGCTCGGCGGCGAGATCCACGCGCAGAGCGAGCCGGGCCGCGGCTCGACGTTCACGCTGTACCTGCCGCTGCACCCGAGCGAGCTGCCCCCGAACGGCTACCAGCAGCCCATGCCCGCGCTGGAGGCCGGTGACCTGGTGGCCTCGGCCGAGCTGACCGGGCCGCAGGTCGAGACGCCGGCCGAGGTGAAGTCGTACCGGGACACCCAGAACGGTCCGGCCGCGCTGTTCCGGCGCCGCCGCAGGATCACGCTCGAGCAGCGGCCCGCTCCGGAGGCCGAGCAGTGGTCGGACGCGGAGCAGCAGGAGCCGGCTCCCCGGCCGTCGAGCCGTGGCATCCGTTTCGGCGGGCAGAAGGTGCTGATCGTCGACGACGACATCCGCAACGTCTTCGCGCTCACCAGCGTCCTGGAGCAGCACGGCCTGTCCGTGCTGTACGCGGAGAACGGCCGCGAGGGCATCGAGGTGCTGGAGCAGCACGACGACGTGGCGGTCGTCCTGATGGACATCATGATGCCCGAGATGGACGGATACGCCACGACCACGGCGATCCGCCGGATGCCGCAGTTCGCCGGGCTCCCGATCATCGCGCTCACCGCGAAGGCGATGAAGGGCGACCGCGAGAAGGCGATCGAGTCGGGTGCCTCCGACTACGTGACCAAGCCGGTCGACCCCGATCACCTGCTGTCGGTGATGGAGCAGTGGATGCGGGGGGAGTGAGACGGCGTCCGGAGGGGGCGCGAAGGTGACGGGAAGCTCCGGTGTTCACATGATGTTGCTGACGTGGTGTGCGCGAAGTCGTGTAGAAGTACGGGAATCGGGGAACCTTCTGGTCTCCCGCTGCGTTTCTGCTACGTGCACAGTGACATCGCGGTGACAGGGTGTGGCGACGGGCGGGGTGCGGCTACGATGACCGGCACAAGGACGGGCGGCGCAAGGGAGTCGTCCCCTGGGGCGGTACCCGCGGGTACGTCCCCAGGTCCTGCGGACAGGGGAGGCCCCAAGCCGGGGCGAGGAGGGCGGGCCATGGTGCAGAAGGCCAAGATCCTCCTGGTCGATGACCGGCCGGAGAATCTGCTCGCGCTGGAGGCGATCCTCTCGGCGCTCGATCAGACACTGGTGCGGGCATCGTCCGGGGAAGAAGCGCTCAAGGCACTGCTCACGGACGATTTCGCGGTCATTCTGCTGGATGTCCAGATGCCGGGCATGGACGGTTTCGAGACCGCCGCGCACATCAAGCGGCGGGAGCGGACCCGGGACATCCCGATCATCTTCCTCACCGCGATCAACCACGGCCCGCACCACACCTTCCGCGGGTACGCGGCGGGTGCGGTCGACTACATCTCCAAGCCGTTCGACCCGTGGGTGCTGCGCGCGAAGGTCTCGGTCTTCGTCGAGCTGTACATGAAGAACTGCCAGCTGCGGGAGCAGGCGGCGCTGCTGCGGCTCCAGCTGGAGGGCGGCGAGAAGGAAGCGGCCGAGTCCAAGGAGTCGGCGGGGCTGCTCGCGGAGCTCTCGGCGCGGCTCGCGGCCGTCGAGGAGCAGGCCGAGGCGCTCACCAAGCAGCTCAACGACGAGTCGACCGACGCGGCCGCGGTGGCCACGGCCGCCCATCTGGAGCGCAAGCTCACGGGGTTGCGGCGGGCGCTGGACGCCCTGGAGCCCGGGACCGGCAGCGCGTCGTCGGTGCCGTCACAGAACTGACACCGAGGACAAGGGCGTTGGCCGGGCACCCGACGCGTCGCGGGCGTGAGACCGCGTCAACTGCTCGTCAACGTCACGCCTCGACAAGGACGACACGAACGGGTGAAGCATCCGCCACGCGTGTCTCCAACCGCCTCCACCGGTAACCTCACACCCATGGCCCCACGTCCCTCCGCAGCCAAGAAGCCGCCCGCGAAGAAGGCGCCCGCTTCCGCGAAGGCTCCGGCGAAGAAGGCCGCTGCCAAGAAGGTCCCGGCGAAGAAGACGCCGGCGAAGAAGGCTCCCGCCAGGAAGGCCGCGGCGAAGAAGCCCGCGCCCGCACCGGCCGCCCCGAATCCGACCAGTGGCGTCTACCGGCTCGTACGCGCCCTGTGGCTGGGCCTCGCGCACGCGGTGGGCGCCGTCTTCCGCGGCATAGGGCAGGGCGCCAAGAACCTCGACCCCGCGCACCGCAAGGACGGCCTGGCGCTGCTGCTGCTCGCCGTCGCCCTGATCGTCGCCGCCGGCACCTGGGCCGACCTGAAGGGTCCCGTCGGCGACCTCGTGGAGATCCTGGTCGCCGGGGCCTTCGGCCGGCTCGACCTGCTGGTGCCGGTCCTGGTCGCCGTCGTCGCCGTACGGTTCATCCGGCACCCGGAGAAGCCGGAGGCCAACGGACGGATCGTGATCGGTCTGTCCGCGCTCGTCATCGGCGTGCTCGGGCAGATCCACATCGGCTGCGGCTCGCCCGCGCGCGGTGACGGCATGCAGGCCATAAGGGACGCGGGCGGGCTCATCGGCTGGGGCGCGGCCACACCGCTGTCGGCGACCATGACCGACGTCCTCGCCGTGCCGCTGCTGGTGCTGCTCACCGTCTTCGGTCTGCTGGTCGTCACCGCCACCCCGGTCAACGCCATCCCGCAGCGCCTGCGGCAGCTCGGTGTGCGGCTCGGACTCGTCCGCGAACCCGAGCCGGAGGAGTTCGGCGAGGACGACGAGCGCTACGAGCAGCAGTGGCGCGAGTCGCTGCCCGCGAGCCGCCGCGGACGGCGGCCGGCGCCCGAGGAGTACGACCCGGACGGCGCGGAGCAGGAGGCGCTGTCCCGGCGCCGGGGCCGGCCCCGCAGGCCCGTGGTGCCGAGGCCCGCCGTGGACCGGCCCATGGACGCGGTGGACGTGGCCGCCGCCGCTGCCGCCGCGCTGGACGGCGCCGTGCTGCACGGGATGCCGCCCTCGCCGATCGTCGCCGACCTGACCCAGGGCGTGAGCACCGGCGACCGCGAACCGACCACACCGACGCCGGTCCCGGCCGCCCGCCCGCAGCAGGAGAGGCCGAAGGGGGACAGGTCTCAGGACAGGCCGCAGCGGGACAAGCCGCCGGCCGGCATCCTGGACATGACCAAGGAGCCGCCCCGCGAGCCCCGCGACCTGCCCGCCCGCGCGGAGCAGCTCCAGCTCTCCGGCGACATCACCTACTCGCTGCCCGCCCTCGACCTGCTCGAGCGCGGCGGCCCCAGCAAGACCCGCAGCGCCGCCAACGACATCATCGCCGACGCGCTGCGGAAGGTCTTCACGGAGTTCAAGGTGGACGCCGCCGTCACCGGCTTCACCCGCGGCCCGACGGTCACCCGCTACGTGGTGGAACTCGGCCCGGCCGTGAAGGTCGAGCGGGTGACCGCGCTGACCAAGAACATCGCGTACGCCGTCGCCAGCCCGGACGTGCGGATCATCAGCCCGATCCCCGGCAAGTCCGCGGTGGGCATCGAGATCCCCAACACCGACCGGGAGATGGTCAACCTCGGTGACGTACTGCGGCTCGCGGAGTCCGCCGAGGACGACGACCCGATGCTGGTCGCCTTCGGCAAGGACGTCGAGGGCGGCTACGTCATGGACTCGCTGGCCAAGATGCCGCACATGCTGGTCGCCGGCGCCACCGGCTCCGGAAAGTCGTCCTGCATCAACTGCCTGATCACCTCGGTCATGATGCGGGCGACCCCGGAGGACGTCCGGATGATCCTGGTCGACCCCAAGCGCGTGGAGCTGACGGCGTACGAGGGCATCCCGCACCTGATCACGCCGATCATCACCAACCCCAAGCGGGCCGCCGAGGCGCTCCAGTGGGTCGTGCGCGAGATGGACCTGCGCTACGACGACCTCGCCGCCTACGGCTACCGGCACATCGACGACTTCAACCGCGCGGTGCGCGAGGGCAGGGCCACACCGCCCGAGGGCAGTGAGCGCGAGCTGCAGCCGTACCCGTACCTGCTGGTGATCGTCGACGAGCTGGCCGACCTGATGATGGTCGCCCCGCGCGACGTCGAGGACGCCATCGTGCGGATCACGCAGCTCGCGCGGGCGGCCGGTATCCACCTGGTGCTCGCCACGCAGCGGCCGTCCGTCGACGTGGTCACCGGTCTGATCAAGGCGAACGTGCCGTCCCGGCTGGCGTTCGCCACGTCCTCGCTCGCGGACTCGCGGGTCATCCTCGACCAGCCCGGCGCCGAGAAGCTGATCGGCAAGGGCGACGGGCTGTTCCTGCCGATGGGCGCGAACAAACCGACGCGTCTGCAGGGCGCGTTCGTGACCGAGGAGGAGGTCGCGGCCGTCGTCCGCCACTGCAAGGAGCAGATGGCGCCCGTCTTCCGGGACGACGTCACCGTCGGGAGCAAGCAGAAGAAGGAGATCGACGAGGACATCGGCGACGACCTGGACCTGCTGTGCCAGGCGGCCGAGCTGGTCGTCTCCACCCAGTTCGGGTCGACGTCCATGCTCCAGCGCAAGCTGCGCGTCGGCTTCGCCAAGGCGGGCCGGCTGATGGACCTCATGGAGTCGCGGAACATCGTCGGACCGAGCGAGGGCTCGAAGGCTCGTGACGTTCTTGTGAAGCCTGATGAACTGGATGGCGTGCTCGCGCTGATCCGGGGGGAGTCTGAAGGGTAGGCGAACCGGAGGCGGTCGTCGTCTCCGGGCACCCGGGCGGTCGATCGTGACCCACCCGTTAGGGATCATCGAGCAACTGTTTCCCGTCGGTGTACGTCAAGTTGAGCGAAGTGACAAACCGCAGTCCCATCATCGGAATGTCGGGCCATTCCGATGGCGTACAAAGTCCTACCGCCCGGTTGCCCCATCCTCTCGTACCCCTCCTAGACTGAACCTCCAGCACAGGCGGCTACACGCTCGAAAGGCGCCCCCGTGTCCATCGGCAACTCCCCTGAAGACGAGCGTCCGTTCGAAGACGTTTCCGAGGAAGCCCGCCCTTCCGTCTCCGTCGGCCGAGCGCTGCGGCAGGCGCGCATCGCCGCCGGGCTCACCGTCGACGACGTCAGTACCGCCACCCGGGTCCGTATCGCCATCGTGCACGCCATCGAGGCGGACGACTTCGCCCCCTGCGGCGGCGACGTCTACGCGCGCGGGCACATCCGGACCCTGGCCAGGGCCGTGGACCTCGACCCTGCCCCGCTGATCGCCCAGTACGAGGCCGAGCACGGCGGCGGCCGTCCGGCCCCGACCCCGGCCGCCCCGCTGTTCGAGGCGGAACGCATCCGTCCGGAGCGGCGCGGACCCAACTGGACCGCGGCCATGGTCGCCGCGATCGTCGTCGTGATCGGCTTCGTCGGTTTCACGATGGTCAAGGGCGACGACGGCGACAAGGCGAACGTCGCCGACGGCGCCACCCCCAGCAAGTCGGCCGCCTCGCCCACCCCGAAGTCCGAGAAGCCCGCCGCGCCCGAGCCGGAACCGTCGGACAGCGCCATCGCCGCCGCGCCGCAGGACAAGGTGACGGTCCAGGTCAGCGCCGCCGACGGACGCAGCTGGATCTCCGCCAAGGACCACAACGGCCGGCTGCTGTTCGACGGGCTGCTCAAGCAGGGCGATTCCAAGACTTTCCAGGACAGCACCAAGATCAACCTGGTCCTCGGTGACGCCGGCGCGATCGACCTGTTCGTGAACGGCAAGAAGATCGAGGACGACTGGCAGCCGGGCGCCGTCGAGCGCCTCACCTACACCAAGGGCGACCCGCAGGCCGGATGACCCGGTGCGAAGGGTGCTTCGTCGACGGGGTCGGCCATGATCGGCCAACCCCGTCGACGTGGGGCGTCAGCGGGACGAAGTAGTCTTGAGCCCATGCCTGAACGCCGTACCGTCGCACTCGTCACCCTTGGCTGCGCCCGTAACGAGGTGGACTCGGAGGAGCTCGCAGGCCGTTTGGAGGCGGACGGCTGGCAGCTCGTGGAGGACGCCGAGGAAGCGGACGTCGCCGTCGTCAACACCTGTGGCTTCGTCGAGGCCGCCAAGAAGGACTCCGTCGACGCCCTCCTGGAGGCCAACGACCTCAAGGGACACGGAAGAACCCAGGCCGTCGTCGCGGTGGGCTGCATGGCCGAGCGGTACGGCAAGGAACTCGCCGAGGCCCTCCCCGAAGCCGACGGCGTGCTCGGCTTCGACGACTACGCCGACATCTCCGACCGCCTCCAGACCATCCTGAACGGCGGCATCCACGCCTCCCACACCCCGCGCGACCGCCGCAAGCTGCTGCCGATCAGCCCGGCCGAGCGGCAGGACTCCGCCGCCGCCGTCGCCCTTCCGGGACACGGCCCGGCGGACCTGCCCGACGGCCTCGCCCCGGCCTCCGGCCCCCGCGCGCCGCTGCGCCGCCGGCTGGACGGCGCCCCGGTCGCCTCGGTGAAGCTCGCCTCCGGCTGCGACCGGCGCTGCTCCTTCTGCGCCATCCCGTCCTTCCGCGGCTCCTTCATCTCGCGCCGCCCCAGCGACGTGCTGAACGAGACGCGCTGGCTGGCCGAGCAGGGCGTGAAGGAGATCATGCTGGTCTCCGAGAACAACACCTCCTACGGCAAGGACCTCGGCGACATCCGCCTGCTGGAGTCCCTGCTGCCCGAGCTGGCCGAGGTCGACGGCCTGGAGCGGGTGCGCGTCAGCTACCTCCAGCCGGCCGAGATGCGGCCCGGCCTGATCGACGTGCTGACCTCCACCCCGAAGGTCGCCCCCTACTTCGACCTGTCCTTCCAGCACTCCGCGCCCGACGTGCTGCGCGCGATGCGCCGCTTCGGCGACACCGACCGGTTCCTGGAGCTGCTCGACACCATCCGGAGCAAGGCGCCCCAGGCCGGTGTGCGCTCCAACTTCATCGTCGGCTTCCCCGGCGAGTCCGCGGCCGACCTCGCCGAACTGGAGCGGTTCCTGAACCACGCGCGGCTGGACGCCATCGGCGTCTTCGGCTACTCCGACGAGGAGGGCACCGAGGCCGCGACGTACGACCGCAAGCTGGACGAGGAGGTCGTCGCCGAGCGGCTGGCCCGGGTCTCCCGGCTGGCCGAGGAACTGGTCTCGCAGCGCGCCGAGGAGCGGGTCGGCGAGACCCTGCACGTACTGGTGGAGTCCGTCGACGAGACGGAGGGCGTGTACGGCCGGGCGGCGCACCAGGCCCCCGAGACGGACGGCCAGGTGCTGCTCACGAGCGGCGAGGGACTGAGTGTCGGCCGTATGGTCGAGGCGAAGGTGGTCGGCACGGAGGGTGTCGACCTGGTGGCCGAGCCGCTGTTCCAGGGTTCGCCCGCGTGTAGTGAGGAGGCGGGCAGATGACGGGTGTCCCGGCATCGGCGGCGGGAGGCCCCTCCGGCGCGAGGAGGACGGCGGGCGCCGCACCCGGAGGCATGCCGGCGACCGGCCGCACGGTCGCGCGGGAGGCACGGGGCACGGCTCCGGGACCGTCCGGTGGCGGACCGGCCCGGCGCGGTGCGTCCGGCCGTGGCCCGGCCGGCACCCGGACGCACGGCGACGAGGCGGCGCCGGCCACCGCGTCCCGTGACGGCGTCGACGCCGGGGACGCGACCAGGCCCGCGCGCGGCGCGAAGATCGCGGCGGCGGCCGTCAACCAGGCCAGCGTCTGGAACATCGCCAACCTGCTGACCATGCTCCGGCTGCTCCTGGTGCCGGCGTTCGTCATGCTGATGCTCGCCGAGGGCGGATACGACCCGGCGTGGCGGTCGTTCGCCTGGGCGGCCTTCGCCATCGCCATGATCACCGATCTGTTCGACGGTCATCTGGCGCGCACGTACGACCTCGTCACCGACTTCGGGAAGATCGCCGACCCCATCGCCGACAAGGCGATCATGGGAGCGGCACTGATCTGTCTCTCCTCGCTGGGCGATCTCCCGTGGTGGGTCACCGGAGTCATCCTCGGCCGGGAACTCGGCGTCACCCTGCTGCGTTTCCTGGTCATTCGCTACGGCGTGATCCCGGCCAGCCGAGGGGGCAAGCTCAAGACCCTCACCCAGGGCATCGCCGTCGGTATGTACGTACTGGCGCTGACGGGGTGGCTGGCCACACTGCGGTGGTGGGTGATGGCCGCGGCGGTCGTGCTGACCGTGGCGACCGGACTCGACTATGTGAAACAGGCCATTGTGCTGCGCAGGCAGGGAATCGCCGAGCGCGAGGCGGCGTTGGAGGAGACGGAAGCGTGAGTTCCGAGGCCACCGAAGTGGTGCGACTACTCACCGTGAACGGCGGAACGCTCGCCGTCGCGGAGTCGCTGACCGGTGGCCTGGTGGCGGCGGAGATCACTGCGGTCCCCGGGGCGTCCAAGGTATTCCGGGGCTCGGTGACGGCGTACGCCACCGAACTCAAGCGGGAACTGCTCGGTGTGGACGCCACCCTGCTGGCGGAGCGCGGAGCGGTGGATCCGCAGGTGGCGGCCCGGATGGCGGCCGGTGTCCGCAAGGCGCTGGGTGCCGACTGGGGCATCGCCACCACCGGCGTCGCCGGTCCGGACCCCCAGGACGGCCAGGCCGTCGGCACGGTTTTCGTGGCCGTGGACGGCCCCTCGGGAACGGGAACGGGTTCCGCCCGCGGCGGAAAAGTGGAGCATCTGCGGTTGAACGGCGACCGCGCGGAAATTCGTATGGAGAGTGTACGGAGCGTACTCGCACTGCTTCTGACGGAGCTTGCGGGCGAACAGACCGGGAATGAGCGGGCACAGGATACGGAACGGAACGGGGGGTTTTGATGTTTGCAGCCCTGAGTGAACACGACATCGCTCCCCGCACGGCCGCGGCGCAAGGCGGTACGGTGGGGCGAGAAGGATGCGGCTACGCGGTCCGAGGAGGGAGCCACCGATGATTCTGCTCCGTCGCCTGCTGGGTGACGTGCTGCGTCGGCAGCGCCAACGCCAGGGCCGTACTCTGCGCGAAGTCTCCTCGTCCGCCCGAGTCTCACTCGGCTATCTCTCCGAGGTGGAGCGGGGGCAGAAGGAGGCTTCCTCCGAGCTGCTCTCCGCCATCTGCGACGCGCTGGACGTACGGATGTCCGAGCTCATGCGGGAAGTGAGCGACGAGCTCGCTCTCGCCGAACTGGCCCAGTCTGCTGCAGCGACCCCCAGCGAGCCCGTACCCACGCCGGTTCGTCCGATGCTGGGTTCCGTTTCGGTGACCGGTGTGCCACCGGAACGGGTGACCATCAAGGCGCCCGCCGAGGCGGTGGACGTCGTCGCCGCGTGAGCGTGGTGTTCCGCGCACGCGCGGTGTGAAGGTGTGGGATGCCCCGGTAGGGGCCCTTCCGGGAGATCCGGAGGGGTGCCGCCGGGGTTTTCGCATGCGTGGGCCTTCTCTTTTGTGCGTTTGCCGGTGCGGCGTGTGGCGGTCATCGTTGAGGGACGAGTCAGGGGGCCGGCTACGGAGGTGCGGATGTACGTCGTGAAGAGCCCGTTGTCCGACGCGAACCTGAAGACCGTGTCCGAGGCGCTGCAGGGCGCCCTGGTCGACCTGGTGGATCTCGCCCTGGTGGGCAAGCAGATCCACTGGAACGTGGTCGGGCCACGCTTCCGTTCCGTGCACCTCCAGCTCGACGAGGTCGTGACCCTGGCGCGTACCCACTCCGACACCGTGGCGGAGCGCGCCGCGGCACTGGGGGTCTCGCCCGACGGGCGTGCCGCGACGGTGGCCGTCGGCAGCGGCATCGGGGTGACGCCCGAGGGCTGGGTCGACGACACGGCCGCGGTGAGCGCGCTCGTGGAGGCACTGGGCGCGGTGATCGCCCGTATGCGGGAGCGGGTCACGGCGACCGCGGAGCCGGACCCGGTGAGCCAGGACATCCTGATCACGATCACCGCCGACCTGGAGAAGCAGCACTGGATGTTCCAGGCCGAGAACGGGTGACGTGGCCTTCGGGGGCCGTGGGGTCCTCGTGGAGCGGCCCGGGGACCCGGATGCGCCCGTGTGCCCTTGGTGCGCCCTGTGGGCGGGGGCGAGCGGTCTCATAGCGTCGGCGCGGGGGTGGGAGCCGTGACGACGGGGCGGGTGGTGCGCCGGGGGGTCGCTCTGGGGTTGGGGGCGCTGTGGTGGTGGGCGGTGGCGCGGCTGCTGCTGGCGCCCGACGCCGGGGTGGTGGAAGGGGCGGTCGCGGCCGGCGGGTGGGGGCTCAGTCTGCTGCCGGTGCACTGCATGCCCAAGGCGCGGGCGGAGGGAGCGCTCGCGGCGGGACGGTGGCGGCGGGCGTGGCGGATGGGCACCGTGCGTCGGCTCACCGACGGGGAGTGAACGGAGCCGGGCCCGGCTGGCAGGTGGGGCACCAGTACGTGGGGCGCTCGCGGGAGCCGTCGCCCTGGTCGGCGAGACGGACCGGGGTGCGGCAGCGCAGACAGGGGCGGCGGGCGCGGCCGTACACGAACAGGTCCTGGCCACGGCGGCCCGTGGTGTTGCGGACCGGGCGCTCACGGTTGAACTCCAGCAGTTTCCTGGCGAGCACCGGCAGCTTCGCGGAACGGTCGGCGGGCAGCTCGCCCACGGGGAGCCAGGGGGTGACGCCGAGGAGGAAGCACAGCTCGCTCTTGAAGATGTTGCCGATTCCGGCGAGGTTCCGCTGGTCCAGCAGGGCCTCGCCGAGGGGGCGGGCCGGGTCCTTCAGGAGGTTGGCCAGTGCGAGGCCGGGGTCCCAGTCCGGGCCGAGGAGGTCGGGGCCGAGATGGCCGACCGCGCGGTCCTCGTCGATGGTGCGCATCAGTTCCAGGACGGGGAGCCGGTAGCCGACGGCCGTGCGGTCGGCGTTGCCGAGGATCGCCCGGATCTGGTGGGCGGGGCCGCCGTTCCAGCGCTGTCCGTGCGCGTACACCCGCCAGGAGCCGTCCATCCTCAGGTGCGAGTGCAGTGTCAGGCCGCCTTCGACGCGGGTCAGCAGGTGCTTGCCGCGCGGGGTGACGTCCAGCACGGTGCGGCCGGTGAGGTCGGCCGTGGCGAACCTCGGCACCCGGAGATCGCTGCGGGTCAGCACCTGGCCGGCCAGGGCGTCGTGCAGCCGCCGCGCGGCCTGCCAGACCGTGTCTCCTTCGGGCATGCGTCAAGGGTGGCACGCCGGGCGGCCGGGGCGCTCGGGCGGGCGTGCGCCGACGCCGGGCCGGGGGCGCGGACGCAGTCCTCCGGGTGTGGCGACGAAGCCGGCGGTCTCCAGGAGGGACGTCAGCGCGGAGGTGCCGTCGGTGTGCTCCACCGTGATCGTGCCGAGCGTCCCGCGGGCGGCCGGGGCGCTCGGGCGGGAGTGTGCCGGCGGTGGGCCGGGGGCGCGGACGCAGTCCTCCGGGTGTGGCGACGAAGTCGGCGGTCTCCAGTCTCCAGGAGGGACGTCAGCGCGGAGGTGCCGTCGATGTGCTCCACCGTGATCGTGCCGAGCGTCCCGCGGGCGGCCGGGGTGTTCGGTCGGGAGTGTGCCGGCGGTGGGTCGGGCGCGGGCGTAGTCCTC
>NZ_JBHWHX010000008.1:178781-216474 GCF_042732315.1 Streptomyces sp. NPDC059787 | reverse complement strand
GTGTGCTCCACCGTGATCGTGCCGAGCGTCCCGCGGGCGGCCGGGGTGTTCGGTCGGGAGTGTGCCGGCGGTGGGTCGGGCGCGGGCGTAGTCCTCGGGGAACGGCGACGAAGCTCGTGGTTTCCAGGAGGGAGGGCAAGGGGGCGTCAGGATCAGGGGCGCCATTGCGGGCCCCACCAGCGCATGCCGGGTGTTCGGGCGGGAGAGGTCGGGATGGCGGTGGGTCAGGCGCGTAGGCGCAGTCCTCTGGGTGTGGCGACGAAGCCGGCGGTCTCCAGGAGGGTGCCCAGGGGGGATGTCAGTGCGGAGGTGCCGTTGACGCGCTCCACCGTGACCGTGCCCAGGGAGCCCGCGCGGGCGGCTGCGGCGAGGGCCTCGGCGGCGGCCGGAAGACGCGGGTCGTCGGCGGGTTCGCCGTCGGAGTCGGCGGGCCAGGCCAGCAGCGTCTTGCCGCCGCGCTCCATGTAGAGCGTCAGCTCGCCGTCCACCAGCACCACCAGGGAGCCCGCCTTGCGGCCGGGTTTGTGCCCGGCGCCGGTCGGCGGCTCGGGCCAGCCCAGAGCGGCACCATAGGCGTTCGCCGGGTCGGCGGCGGCCAGGACCACGGCGCGTGCGGCGCGGTCCGCACCGGTACGGCGGCCGGCGAAGGGGTCGTACGCGGGACGCCCGCCGTTCCGCCGGGGCGGAGGGGACTGCGGGGCCAGGTCGCGCGGGGAGACGTAGTCGCCCGGTGAGAGACGGGGGTAGGGCATGTCGTCCGGGCCGGGGAAGCCGTCGTACGCGGAGGAGTCGCCGAACGAGTCGGGCGCGTCGGGGCCGGGGGCGGCCGGGAAGCCGTCGCTCCGCTCGCGGGCGTTGGCCGCCGCGCGGAGGCGGTCCACGGCCCCGTCCATCGCGAACTGGGCGGCGCCCAGACCCTCCACCACATAGCCGCGACGCGCCTGCCCCGTCTCCTCGAAGGCGGACAGCACCCGGTACACCGCCGAGAAGCCGCCCTCGACGCCCTCCGCGGAGACGGCCCCCCGGGTCACCACACCGTGCCGGTCGAGCAGGGTGCGGGCCAGGGCGTGGGCGCGGACCGTGGCATCGGTGTCCGTGTCCGGGAGCAGGGACCAGCGGCCGGCGACGGTCGGCGGGCCGGTGCGGGAGGCACCGCGGGCGGACGCCGTGAGCGAGCCGTAGCGCCCGCGCGGGACGGAGCGCTTCGCGCGGTGGGCCGTGGCGCCCGCGGTGCGGCCCGAGCCCAGCAGGGAGCGCATGGGCGTGAGCGTGTCGTTGGTCAGCCGCCCGGACCAGGCGAGGTCCCACAGGGCGTCGGCCAGCTGGGGATCGGTGGCCTCGGGGTGCGTGGTGGCGCGGACCTGGTCGGCGATCTGGCGGAAGAACAGGCCGTAGCCGCCGGAGAGGGCGTCCAGGACGGATCGGTGGAGGGCGGTCGGCTCCAGGGGGTGCGGGGGCGGCAGGAGCAGCGGGGCCGTGTCCGCGAGGTAGAGGGAGACCCAGCCGTCCTTCCCCGGCAGCGAACCGGCGCCCGCCCACACCACCTCCCCGGCGGCCGTCAGCTCGTCCAGCATCGCCGGGGCGTAGTCCGCCACCCGGGACGGCAGGACCAGCTTCTCCAGGGCGGACGCGGGTACGGACGCGCCCTGCAACTGCTCGACGGCGCGCACCAGGCCGTCGACGCCGCGCAGGGAGTGCCCCTTGCCGATGTGCTGCCACTGGGGGAGGAACTGGGCGAGCGCGGGCGGTGGCACCGGCTCCAGTTCGTGCCGCAGCGCGGCCAGGGAGCGGCGGCGCAGCCGGCGCAGTACGGCCGCGTCGCACCACTCCTGTCCGATCCCGGCCGGGTGGAACTCGCCCTGGACGACCCTGCCGGCCGCCGAGAGCCGCTGCAGGGCGCCCTCGGTGACCGCCACACCCAGTCCGAAACGGGCCGCCGCCGTCGCCGACGTGAACGGGCCGTGGGTGCGCGCGTACCGCGTGAGGAGGTCGCCGAGGGGGTCCTTGACGGGCTCGGTGAACGCCTCCGGCACACCGACCGGCAGCGCCGTGCCCAGCGCGTCGCGCAGCCGGCCGGCGTCCTCGATCGCCGCCCAGTGGTCGGTGCCGGCCACCCGCACCCGGATGGCGCGCCGCGCGGAGGCGAGCTCCCGTGCCCACTGCGGCTCGGCGCCCCGCTCGGCGAGTTCGGCGTCGGTGAGCGGGCCCAGCAGCCGCAGCAGGTCGGCCACGCCCTCCGCGTCCTTGACCCGCCGGTCCTCGGTGAGCCACCGCAGCTCGCGCTCCAGCTCGGTCAGCACCTCGGCGTCGAGGAGCTCGCGCAGCTCCGCCTGACCGAGCAGCTCGGCCAGCAGCCGCGAGTCCAGCGACAGGGCGGCGGCGCGGCGCTCGGCGAGCGGGGAGTCGCCCTCGTACAGGAACTGGGCGACGTATCCGAAGAGGAGGGAGCGGGCGAAGGGGGACGGTTCGGGTGTGGTGACCTCGACCAGGCGCACCTTGCGCGCCTCCAGGTCGCCCATCAGCTCGACGAGTCCGGGCACGTCGAAGACGTCCTGGAGACACTCGCGGACGGCTTCGAGGACGATCGGGAACGAGCCGAACTCTCCGGCCACCTGGAGCAGTTGTGAGGCGCGCTGACGCTGCTGCCACAGCGGGGTGCGCCGGCCGGGGTTGCGGCGCGGCAGCAGCAGCGCGCGGGCGGCGCACTCGCGGAACCGGGACGCGAACAGCGCCGAGCCGCCCACCTGGTCGGTGACGACCTGGTCGACCTCGCCCTTGTCGAAGACGACGTCGGCCGCGCCCACGGGGGCCTGGTCCGCGTCGTACTCGGTGCCGGCCTTCACCGGCTCCTGGTCGAGCAGGTCGAGGCCCATCAGGTCGGCGTCCGGCAGGCGCAGCACGATGCCGTCGTCGGCGTGCATCACCTGGGCGTCCATGCCGTACCGCTCGGAGAGTCGGGCGCCGAGCGCGAGCGCCCACGGGGCGTGCACCTGGGCGCCGAACGGGGAGTGCACGACGACCCGCCAGTCGCCCAGTTCGTCGCGGAAGCGCTCCACCACGATGGTGCGGTCGTCGGGGACGTGGCCGCAGGCCTCGCGCTGCTCGTCGAGGTAGGACAGGACGTTGTCGGCGGCCCAGGCGTCCAGTCCCGCCGCCAGGAGCCGCAGCCGGGCGTCGTCCTTGGACAGTGAGCCCACTTCGCGCAGGAACGCGCCCACCGCGCGGCCGAGTTCCAGTGGGCGGCCCAGCTGGTCGCCCTTCCAGAACGGCAGCCTCCCCGGCACGCCCGGCGCGGGGGAGACCAGGACGCGGTCGCGTGTGATGTCCTCGATGCGCCAGGAGCTGGTGCCGAGGGTGAAGACGTCGCCCACGCGGGACTCGTAGACCATCTCCTCGTCCAGCTCGCCGACCCGTCCGCCGCCCTTCTTCGGGTCGGCGCCCGCCAGGAACACCCCGAAGAGGCCGCGGTCGGGGATCGTGCCCCCGGAGGTGACGGCCAGGCGCTGGGCGCCGGGGCGGCCGGTGATCTCGCCCGTGACCCGGTCCCACACCACGCGCGGGCGCAGCTCCGCGAACGCGTCGGACGGGTAACGGCCGGCGAGCATGTCCAGGACGCCCGTGAAGGCGGACTCGGGCAGGGAGGCGAAGGGCGCCGCGCGGCGGACCATGGCGAGCAGGTCGTCGAGCTGCCAGGTGTCCATGGCCGTCATGGCGACGAGCTGCTGGGCCAGCACGTCCAAGGGGTTCGCGGGGACGCGCAGGGACTCGATGGCGCCCGCGCGCATCCGCTCGGTGACCACGGCGGCCTGCACCAGGTCGCCACGGTACTTCGGGAACACCACGCCCGTGGAGACCGCGCCCACCTGGTGCCCCGCGCGGCCGACGCGCTGGAGCCCGGAGGCGACGGACGGCGGCGACTCGACCTGGACCACCAGGTCGACGGCGCCCATGTCGATGCCCAGCTCCAGGCTGGAGGTGGCGACCACCGCGGGTAGCCGGCCCGCCTTGAGGTCCTCCTCGACCAGGGCGCGCTGCTCCTTGGACACCGAGCCGTGATGGGCGCGCGCGATGACCGCGGGCGCTCCCTGGGCGGCCCCGGAGCCGCCCATCAGCTCGGCGGGGGAGTGGTGCTCGTCCAGGGGCTCGCCGGTGGCCCGCTCGTAGGCGATCTCGTTGAGCCGGTTGCACAGCCGCTCCGCGAGGCGGCGGGAGTTGGCGAACACGATGGTCGAGCGGTGCGCCTGCACCAGGTCGGTGATCCGCTCCTCGACGTGCGGCCAGATCGACGGGCGCTCGGCGCCCTCCGAGCCGTCGGCGACCGGGGAGCCGCCCAGCTCGCCCAGGTCCTCGACCGGCACCACCACGGACAGGTCGAACTCCTTGCCGGACTCCGGCTGGACGATCTCCGCCTTGCGGCGCGGGGAGAGGAACCGGGCGACCTCGTCCACCGGGCGCACCGTCGCCGAGAGGCCGATACGGCGGGCCGGACGGGACAGCAGCTCGTCCAGCCGCTCCAGGGTGAGCGCGAGATGCGCGCCGCGCTTGGTGCCGGCGACCGCGTGCACCTCGTCGAGGATCACCGTCTCCACGCCCGTCAGCGCGTCGCGCGTGGCGGACGTCAGCATCAGGAACAGCGACTCGGGCGTGGTGATCAGGATGTCCGGCGGGCGGGTGGCCAGGGCGCGCCGCTCGGCGGGCGGGGTGTCGCCGGAGCGGATGCCGACCTTCACCTCGGGCTCGGGCAGCCCCAGGCGCACGGACTCCTGACGGATGCCGGTCAGCGGGCTGCGGAGATTGCGCTCGACGTCGACGGCCAGGGCCTTCAGCGGCGAGACGTACAGGACGCGGCAGCGCTTCTTGGGGTCGGCGGGCGGCGGCGTCGAGGCCAGTTGGTCCAGGGCGGCGAGGAAGGCGGCCAGGGTCTTCCCGGAACCGGTGGGGGCGACCACCAGCACGTCCGAGCCCTCCCCGATGGCCCGCCACGCGCCGGCCTGGGCGGCGGTGGGCGCGGAGAACGCCCCCGTGAACCAGCCGCGGGTCGCGGGGGAGAAGCCGTCCAGGGCTCGGTGCGGATCACTGACCATGCGTCCATCGTGCACCCGGCCACTGACAATCGGGCCGAGCCGGGGACGGGCGGGGCCGCGTGACAATGGCCGTATGGCGGATTCCCGGAAGGAGCGGGCGCGGCACTGGCGGTACGACGAACTGCCCGGTGTCGATCTGCTGCGTGCCCGGTACATACGGAAGACGTTCGTCCGGCACACCCACGAGAACTTCGTGATCGCCGCCATCGCCGACGGGGTCGAGGTCTTCCACCACGGCGGCGGCGACGTGTACGCGGGCGCCGGGGCCCTCGCCCTGGTGAACCCCGACACCCCGCACACCGGCCGGGCGGGTGTCCCCGAGGGCTGGCGGTACGGGGCGGTGTACCCGTCGCCCGAGGTGGTGGCCGCCATCGCCGCCGAGACCACCACGCTGCGCGGCACACCGGGGTTCGTGACGCCGGTGCTCGACGATCCGTACACCGTCCGTCTGGTGCACCAGGTGCTGCGGGCCACCGACGAGGGCAACGCGCTCGCCGCCGACACCCTGCTCCGGGTCGCGGTGACCCGGCTGCTGCGGCTGAACGGCGGGACGCTGCCGCGACGCGAGGTGCGCACGGCGGGCGCCGGGATCGCGGCACGCGCGCGTGCCGTGCTGGAGGAGCGGATGGCGGATCCGCCGACGCTGGAGCGGCTGGCCGCCGAGCTGGGCACCGGCTCGTTCGCGCTGCTGCGCGCCTTCCGGGACACCTACGGGATGCCGCCGCACACCTGGCTCACCGACGCGCGCGTGCGGCGGGCACGGCGGCTGCTGGACGCGGGGACGACGCCGTCGGAGGCGGCCGTCGCGGTCGGGTTCACCGACCAGCCGCATCTGAACCGGCACTTCGGCCGGATCGTCGGTGTGCCCCCGGGGGCCTACCAGCGCGAGCGCAAGAACGTACAAGACGCGCGGGGCGGCACGCCCGTACCGTCCGGGGCGTGGCAGTGGAACGGACAGAAGCGCTCGCAGACGTACGGGACGACGGAGGAGGAAAGCCGGACGGTGCCGTCGTACGGGACGCCCTCGGTGTCGGGGTCGCCGTCGGACTCTCCGGGTTCGCCTTCGGTGTGACCTCGGCGGGCAGCGGGCTCACCCTGCTCCAGACCTGTGCGCTCAGTCTGCTGGTGTTCACCGGCGCCTCCCAGTTCGCACTGGTGGGGGCGCTGGCGGCGGGTGGAGGGGCGTTCACGGCCGCCGCGGGGGCGTTCTTCCTGGGGGTGCGCAACGCGTTCTACGGGCTGCGGCTGTCGCAGCTGCTGGCGCTGCCCCGCGCGGTGCGGCCGTTCGCCGCGCAGTGGGTGATCGACGAGACGACCGCCGTCTCGCTCGCCCAGCCCGGCCGGCGCAGCGCGCGGATCGGGTTCCTGGTGACGGGGCTCAGCCTGTACGTCCTGTGGAACCTCACCACGCTGCTCGGCGCGCTGGGCGCCGAGGCGATCGGCGACACCGCCGCGTGGGGGCTGGACGCGGCCGGTCCCGCGGTCTTCCTGGCGCTGCTCGCGCCGATGCTGCGCACCGGGACCGAGCGGACCGTCGCCGGGCTCGCCGTTCTCCTGGGGCTGGGGCTGCTGCCCGTGCTGCCGGCCGGTGTGCCGGTCCTGGTGGCCGCGCTCGCGGCACCGGCCGTCCTGTGGGCGCAGGGCAGGAAGAGCGCCTCGCGCGGTGACATGGCGGAGGGGGACCGTTGAACATCTGGATCGCGATCGGTGTGACCGCCGTCGGCTGCTACGCCGTCAAGCTCGCGGGGCTGCTGGTGCCCGCCGGGGTCCTGGAACGTCCCCTCGTCAGGCGTCTCGCCGCGCTCCTTCCGGTCGCCCTGCTCGCCGCGCTGACCGCTCAGCAGACCTTCTCCGACGGCCAGGCCCTGGTCGTCGACGCACGGGCGGTGGGGGTGGCGGCCGCCGCCGTGGCGCTGGTTCTGCGTGCTCCGTTCCTGCTCGTCGTCGGAGCCGCGGTCGTCGTGACGGCGGGGGTGCGGGCACTGGGCGGGTGAGGCGGCCGTCGCAACGCCCCACGGCGTCCGGCACGCGCAGGGCGCGGGCGGTGTGCGGCGGCCGGCTGACCGGATCGCGCGGACCGGGTTCCAGCGCGTGGCCGTAACCGCGGTCGTCGTCCGCGGCAGGAGTCCGGCGCCGCCTCCACCGGACCGGCGCCGCCGCCCCGGAAGTGGTGGGCGAAGAGGTGCTGTGCGAGCACCCGCGCGGTGAGCCGGACGAACCGCTCCGCCCGCGCGAGCGGGCCCTGCGGCGGGGATGCCGGGGGCGGCGGGGCAGCTCCGGTGTCGGCCATGGGTCCGACCGCAGGCGGAAGGCGGTGCCGGCAGGCGGCCCGGCTCAGGACCACCACCGCAGGCGGGATACTGGGCGCATGCGGTTGACGGTTTTCTGGGAGCGGATGGCGGAGCACTTCGGCGCGGGCTACGCCGACACCTTCGCGCACGACCATGTCATGTCCGAGCTCGGCGGGCGCACCGTGCACGAGGCGCTGGCGGCCGGCTGGAGCGCCAAGGACGTCTGGCAGGTGGTCTGCGCGGTCATGAACGTCCCCGCGGAAAAGCGCTGATCGTCACAGAGACCGCCGGGAGCGCACGACCGCCGCCGACGTGGGCGAGACTTGGTCCGTGGCACCCACTGACGAAACCGGGCAGGCGGCCCGGCATCCCACCGCTCCCGGCGCGCCGCCGCCCGCCGGGCCCCCGACGGCCCCCATATCCGGGCCGGGCGCCCGCATGCCGCGCTGGCTGCCGCGCGCCATGGTGCTCGCCCTCGCGCTGTACGCCGTGTTCCAGCTGGGCAACTGGGCCTTCCACCAGCTCGTCGGCCTGCTGATCAACATCCTCATCGCGTTCTTCCTGGCGCTCGCCGTCGAGCCCGCGGTGAGCTGGATGGCCGCGCGCGGGGTGCGCCGGGGCCTGGGCACCTTCCTGGTCTTCCTGGGCGTGCTGATCGCGGCGGCGGGCTTCGTCACACTGCTCGGGTCCATGCTGGCGGGACAGATCGTCAAGATCGTCGAGGACTTCCCGGACTACCTCGACTCCGTGATCAACTGGATCAACACGCACTTCCACACCGAGCTGCGGCGCGTGGACATCCAGGAGGGCCTGCTGCGTTCCGACTGGCTGCGCAACTACGTCCAGAACAGCGCCACCGGTGTCCTGGACGTCTCCGCGCAGGTCCTCGGCGGTCTCTTCCAGCTGCTGACCATCGGTCTGTTCTCTTTCTACTTCGCCGCCGACGGGCCGCGGCTGCGGCGCACCGTCTGCTCCCTGCTGCCGCCCGCCCGGCAGGCCGAGGTGCTGCGCGCGTGGGAGATCGCCGTGAACAAGACGGGCGGCTACCTCTACTCACGCGGACTGATGGCACTGGTCTCCGGCCTGGCGCACTACGTGCTGCTGGAGTTCCTCGAGGTGCCCTACGCGCCCGTCCTCGCCGTGTGGGTGGGTCTGGTGTCGCAGTTCATCCCCACCATCGGCACCTATCTCGCGGGCGCCCTGCCCATGCTGATCGCCTTCACGGTCGACCCCTGGTACGCGCTGTGGGTGCTGATCTTCGTGGTGGTCTACCAGCAGTTCGAGAACTACGTGCTGCAGCCCAAGCTGACCTCCAGGACCGTCGACATCCACCCGGCGGTCGCCTTCGGCTCGGTCGTCGCGGGCACCGCCCTGCTCGGTGCCGTGGGCGCGCTGATCGCCATCCCCGCCGTCGCCACCCTCCAGGCGTTCCTGGGTGCGTACGTGCGGCGGTACGACGTCACGGACGACCCCCGTGTGCTCGGGCACCGCGGCCCCGGCGACGGGCCGGGCATCCTCATGCGCGTCCGTCATCGGTGGGCCCGCCGGCCGGGCGCGGGGCGGTCACGCGGCGGAGACACCGGGGCCTCCTAAGGGCGGCCGCACCACGCGGCACGCAGGACTCCGGTGCCGCGTGGTGCGCTTGACACGAAAATCGAACATCCATTCTCATGGAAGTGCCGATGAGGCTCAACGGCAGGTGTTATGTCCCAGTTCGGACAGGAATGCACCCACGTTATCCACAGGCCGGAGGTGCGTCGGGGCGCGTTGTCAGTGGCAGGCGTTAGCGTCTTTGACGTGAAGCGATCGAATCAAGCAAATCGGGTGGAACCCATGGCAGGAACCGACCGCGAGAAGGCGCTCGACGCCGCGCTCGCACAGATTGAACGGCAATTCGGCAAGGGCGCGGTCATGCGCATGGGTGACCGGACGAACGAGCCCATCGAAATCATCCCGACGGGATCGACCGCGCTCGACGTGGCCCTCGGCGTCGGCGGCCTGCCGCGCGGCCGTGTGGTGGAGATCTACGGACCGGAGTCCTCCGGCAAGACGACCCTGACCCTGCACGCGGTGGCGAACGCGCAGAAGGCCGGCGGCCAGGTCGCCTTCGTGGACGCGGAGCACGCCCTCGACCCCGAGTACGCGAAGAAGCTCGGCGTCGACATCGACAACCTGATCCTGTCCCAGCCGGACAACGGTGAGCAGGCCCTGGAGATCGTGGACATGCTGGTCCGCTCCGGTGCCCTCGACCTCATCGTCATCGACTCCGTCGCCGCGCTCGTCCCGCGCGCGGAGATCGAGGGCGAGATGGGCGACAGCCACGTGGGTCTGCAGGCCCGCCTGATGAGCCAGGCCCTGCGGAAGATCACCAGCGCCCTCAACCAGTCCAAGACGACCGCGATCTTCATCAACCAGCTCCGCGAGAAGATCGGCGTGATGTTCGGCTCCCCGGAGACCACGACCGGTGGCCGCGCGCTGAAGTTCTACGCCTCGGTGCGTATCGACATCCGTCGCATCGAGACCCTGAAGGACGGCACCGAGGCGGTCGGCAACCGCACCCGCTGCAAGGTCGTCAAGAACAAGGTGGCGCCGCCCTTCAAGCAGGCCGAGTTCGACATCCTCTACGGCCAGGGCATCAGCCGCGAGGGCGGCCTGATCGACATGGGCGTGGAGCACGGCTTCGTCCGCAAGGCCGGCGCCTGGTACACGTACGAGGGTGACCAGCTCGGCCAGGGCAAGGAGAACGCCCGCAACTTCCTGAAGGACAACCCCGACCTCGCCAACGAGATCGAGAAGAAGATCCTGACGAAGCTGGGCGTCGGCGTACGGCCGGAGGAGCCCGCCGCCGAGCCGGGCGCGGACGCCACGAGCACCCCTGCGGCCGAGCCGGCCGCGGTGCCGGCCCCGGCGGCCAAGGCCTCCAAGTCCAAGGCCACGGCGGCCAAGAGCTGACCCGTGACACGACGAACCGACTGGGCCGAGTACGAGTTCGCCGCCTCCGGTGCCCCGCGGGGGAGGGGCACCGAGGGCGGCGACGGCTCAGCCGTGGACGGTGACGCGGCGTACGACGACATCGCCGGCGGGGGCGGCCCCCGCGACGGGGGTGGCGCACGGGCGGGCGGCTCGCGTGACGGCGGGCCGCGCGGTGGACGCGGGCGCAGACGCCGGACCTTCGGCGAGGCGGTCGCGGAGGACGGGGGCACCTCTTCCTCGTCGAGGGCCGAGCGGGAGGAACCTCCGGCGGACCCGGTCGAGCGGGCGCGGGCGATCTGCCTGCGCCTGCTCACCGGGACCCCGCGCACCCGGAAGCAGCTCGCTGACGCCCTGCGCAAGCGGGAGATCCCGGACGAGGCCGCCGAGGAGGTGCTGTCCCGGTTCGAGGAGGTCGGACTGATCAACGACAGTGCCTTCGCGGACGCCTGGGTGGAGTCCCGGCACCACGGCCGGGGACTCGCCCGGCGCGCGCTCGCCCGGGAGCTGCGCACCAAGGGGGTCGATCCCACGCTGATCGACGCGGCCGTCTCCCGGCTCGACTCCGAGCAGGAGGAGGAGACCGCCCGGGAGCTGGTCGCCCGCAAACTGCGTGCCACCCGTGGCCTCGACCGCGACAAGCGGCTCCGCCGCCTCGCGGGCATGCTCGCCCGCAAGGGCTACCCCGAGGGCCTCGCCCTGCGCGTCGTCCGGCAGGCGCTGGAGGAGGAGGGCGAGGACACGGAGTTCCCCGACGACGAGGGGTTCTGAGACGACGGGGACGCGGCCCCGCCCCGGCTGCTCCCGACACCACGCCCTACGCGGGCGTCGGTGCCACCGGCAGCCCCCGGCCTCCCGTAGGCCCGGAAACCGCTCACCCGGATCCGTGGCCCGGCGGAGAGCCCGGCACCCGGCCGCCGCCCGCACGATGCCTGTGCGGCCGTGGGCGCCACCGGCAGTCCAGTGTTCCGCCAGGCCTGGGAACTGCCGAACGGACGTGTGGCCCGTTGGCGTCGCAGCGGCGACACCGCACCCGGCCGCCGCGCCGGCGCGGCACCTTGCGCGAAGCGGGCCCTATGGGCGGCCGGGCAGGGAAGCCGCCGATCAGGGCGGTGGCCCCGCCCGTCTCTGCGGTGGCACCGGACGGACCGCTCCCGGCGCGATGTCTACGCGGGCGCGGGCACGACCGGCAGGCCCGCCTCCCGCCAGGCCTGGAAGCCGCCCACCAGATCCGTGGCCCGGTGCAGGCCCAAGCGGTGGAGGGACTCCGCTGCGAGGCTGGAGGCGTAGCCCTCGTTGCAGATCACCACGATCCGCAGGTCGTGGCTCGTGGCCTCCGGGAGGCGGTGGCTGCCCCGCGGGTCCAGGCGCCACTCCAGTTCGTTGCGTTCGACGACGAGGGTTCCGGGAATGAGCCCGTCCCGGTTCCGCAGGGCGGCGTAACGGATGTCCACCAGCAGCGCCTCACCGGTCCGTGCGGCCTCGTACGCGTCCCGTGGTCCGACGCGTACGAGGCCGGCACGCACCCGCTCCAGCAGCTCGTCGATGCCCACGCTCACTGCCAGTCCTCCGGGCGTTCGACCTGCTCCAGGCGGAGAATGTGGCCGCTGCGACTGTAGCGGCGGATCCGTGGCAACGGCGGGTAGTAGGCGTGCACGGAGATCGCGTGCCGGTCCGGGGACTCGTTGAGGACCTCGTGGACGTGATGCCGTCCGAAGGCACGCCCCTGCCCGGTCCCCAGCCGTCGTTCCCGGTCCACGCCGTCCGTGAGTTCCAGGGTCTTCCAGCCGTCGGTGGGCAGCCGCGCGGCGAGCGAGTTCTCCTTCAGCTCGCCCGACGCGGTCATGAAGGCGCCGACGGAGTCGGCGTGGTCGTGCCAGCCGGTACCGGTGCCGGGCGGCCAGCCGATCAGCCAGGCCTCGCTGCCGCCGGGCCCGTCGAGCCGCACCCAGGTGCGTCCCTCGGGATCGAGCGGAAGGGCGGCGATCAGTTCGGCGTCGGCGACGATACGCCGTACGAAGTCGAGGAGGTCCGCCTGCGTGGGCGCGGAGACGGGAGCCGGAACAGGGGAGGAGACAGACACGTGCACCGTCCTGGAGAGGGTTCGCGGAGGCGCGCGGCCACACGTACGGGACGGCGAGCGGCGCGCGGGGAAGGGTGAGAGACGCGAATCAGCAGGACGGGCGACACACGCAGCCCGCATAGCGGACGAGGTCCATGTGGACCCTCCGCCACAGGTGCACGCAGGTGTCGGTCACGAGCGGAGTACACCACGGGGCCGCGCGCCGGTTCAACTCGTCGTCACCATGCGGACCGCGGGGTGACGACGACTCGACCGACCGGGACTCTCAGCGCGACCCGGCCCCCGCGTCGGCCCTGGCCTCCGCCTCCGTGGTGGCGGGCCCGCCGACCGCCGCTTCCGCCGCCGCGTACAGGTCCGCCGGGCGGACCCCGCTCAGCGCCGTCACCAGATGACCGTCGGGGCGTACCAGCAGCACGGTGTGGGCCGCCGCCCCCGGATAGCTCTCGGCGACCAGCAGTTCGGCCCGGTGCGGCAGCGCCGAGACGGCCGCCGCCAGCCGGGGCATGATCCCGGCGGACACCCAGTGCCGGCGCTCCCACACCCCCGTACCGGGCGCGATCAGCACCACCAGCAGCGCACCCCGGCCGAACCGGTCCCGCAGCCGGACGAAGGTGCCGTCCTCCGCCGTGACCCGTACGTCCGTCACCGCGGAACCGGGAGCCGTTCCGATGGGTGTCTCGCCCGCGAGGCGGCCGGGAGCGAGCGGGGAGTCGGCGTACGCCCCCGGCGCGCCCAGCGCGCCCCGCCCCAGGTGACCGTCCATCAGCAGTGTGTCGTGTCCCCGCGCGACCCCGGGAACGTAGGAACGCAGTCCACCGCCGCCGCGTACCAGCGGCAGCGCCTGGTCGGCGGCGCGCAGCCGGGCGGCGACGACGGCGCGGCGCTCGGTCTGGTAGCTGTCGAGCAGCGCCTCGTGCGGACCGTGGTGCCAGGCCAGCGCCAGCTTCCAGGCGAGGTTGTCGGCGTCGCGGAGCCCTTCCTCCAGCCCGTGCGTGCCCAGCGCGCCGAGCAGATGTGCCGCGTCCCCGGCGAGGAACACCCGGTCGGCCCGCCAGCGCCGGGCCAGCCGGTGGTGGACGGTGTGCACCCCGGTGTCCAGCAGTTCGTACGGCGGGGTCGGACCGCCGGTCCAGCCGGCCAGGGTCTCCCGGACCCGGCCCAGCAGCAGTTCGGGCGTGACCAGGTCCTTGCCCGGCGGCAGCAGCCAGTCCAGGCGCCATACCCCGTCCGGCAGCGGGCGCGCGGTGATCTCCCCGGCCGAGGGGCCGGACGAGCGCCACGGCGGCGTGCGGTGCAGCAGCGCCTCGTCGTACCAGGGAAGTTCGGTGCGCAGGGCGGCCACGGCGTGACGTTCCACCGCGGTGCGGCCGGGGAAGCGGATGTCCTGGAGCTTGCGCACGGTCGAGCGCGGGCCGTCGCAGCCGACCAGGTAACTGCCGCGCCACCAGGTGCCGGTGTCGCCGCGGGTATGGGCGGTGACACCCGAGGGCTCCTGCTCCATGGTGTCCAGCCTGCTGTTCACGGCGATCCTGACGAGCCGCTCGCCGGCGAGGGCCGCGCGCAGCGCACCGGTCAGGTCGTGCTGGGCGATGTGCAGGGGCGCGGGCCCGGTGTCGCCGAAGGCGACCTCGGCCGTCACCTGCTTGCGCCGCATCGACCGCCATCCGGCCCAACGGACACCGGCGTGCGCGAGCGGCACGCCGGTCAGCCGCTCCATGAGCGCGGCGGTCTCCTCGCGCAGGACGACGGTGCGCGCCGGACGGGGTTCGTCCTTGCCCGGCCCTTCGTCGAGGACCACGCTCGGCACTTCCTGGCGTGCCAGCGCCAGCGCGAGCGTGAGCCCGACGGGCCCCGCTCCGACGATGATCACCGGGTCCACGGCGCGGCGCCCCCTGCTCGAAGTGACGTCCGAAGGGACGTGGAGGAACAGGAAGATGGAGCAGGGTGCACGATCACAGAACGTATGCAACCTATTGCCGGTGCTTGCGTCAAGTGACCGAAGGGCAGTGGCGATCATGAAGTGGGGAGGGGCCGGTCACACCACTTGACTGTTCATCACATGAGTCCGGGGCGTACGGCTCCTCCGCACCGCGGGCGACAGCCGGCAACTCGACATGACTGTGGCCCGCCGGGATGCGGCGGGCCACAGTCATGTCGTACGTCAGGCGTGCGTCACTTCTCCGCACCGGTCCCGTGCGTGCCACCGACCTCGGCCGCGTTGAGGTCGTCGACATCCTCCGGGCCGAGCACCGCGCCGGTGCTGCGCTTGCTGCGGCGCAGGCGCTTCTCGAGCCAGGAGGCGAAGGAGGTGAGGATGAAGTTCAGGACGATGAAGATGACCGCCACCACGATGAAGCTCGGGATGACGTTGGCGTAGTTGGCCGCCAGTGTGCCGCGCGAGTTCAGCAGCTCGGTGAAGCCGAGCATCACGCCGCCGAGCGCGGTGTCCTTCACGATGACGACCAGCTGGCTGACGATCGCCGGGAGCATCACCGTGACCGCCTGCGGCAGCAGGATGTTGGTCATCGTCTGGCTCTTGCGCAGACCGATCGCCTGGGCCGCCTCGCTCTGCCCCTTGGGCAGGGCGAGGATGCCGGCCCGGACCACCTCGGCGAGGACCGAGGCGTTGTAGAGCACCAGGCCGGTGACGACCGCGTAGAGGGGCCGGTCCTCGCTGGTGACGTCCGTGGAGCGGGCGAAGAACTCGTTGGCGAACAGCATCAGCAGCAGCACCGGGATGGCGCGGAAGAACTCCACCACCACGGCGGCCGGGATGCGTACCCACCGGTGGTCGGACATCCGGGCGATGCCGAGCACAGCGCCCAGCGGAAGCGCGATGACCATGGCCAGCGCCGCCGCCTTCAGCGTGTCCGCGAGGCCGGGCAGCAGATAGGTCGTCCACGCCTCGGACTGCGTGAACGGCTTCCACAAGGACCACTCCAGCTGGCCCTTGTCGTCCATCGTCCTGTAGACCCACCACAGGACGAGGGCCAGGACGGCCACGAAGACGACCGAGAGGATGACGTTGCGCCGCTTGGCCCGGGGGCCGGGGGCGTCGTACAGAACGGAGGTCACCGCTTCACCGCCAGTCGCTTGCTCAGCCAGCCGAGGATCAGGCCGGTGGGCAGGGTCAGTACCACGAATCCGAAAGCGAAGACCGCGCCGATGAGCAGCGTCTGTGCCTCGTTCTCGATCATTTCCTTCATCAGCAGCGCGGCCTCCGCCACACCGATGGTGGCCGCCACCGTCGTGTTCTTGGTCAGCGCGATCAGTACGTTCGCGAGCGGACCGATGACCGAGCGGAACGCCTGCGGCAGCACGATCAGGCTGAGGACCTGGGTGAAGTTCAGCCCGATGGCGCGGGCCGCCTCGGCCTGTCCGACCGGCACGGTGTTGATGCCGGAGCGCAGCGCCTCGCAGACGAAGGCCGCGGTGTAGGCGACCAGACCGAGCACCGCGAGGCGGAAGCCCTGGAGCGCGAAGTCGTCCGGCGCGCCCATGGTCATGCCGAAGATGTCGGCGAGGCCGAGCGAGGTGAAGACGATGATGACGGTCAGCGGGATGTTCCGGACGATGTTCACGTAGGCGGTCCCGAACCACCGCATCAGCGGGACGGGACTGACCCGCATCGCCGCCAGCAGGGTGCCCCAGATCAGGGAGCCGACGCCCGAGAACACGGTGAGCTTCACCGTCATCCAGAACGCGCCCAACAGGGTTGGGTCGTCATAGTCAGAAATAAAGTCGAACACGATCTCCCGCGCTTCCGGGTGTGTGGCCTACGGGGCGGACGCGGCGCGCCGCCGTCCTGATCGCGACGGACGGCGGCACGCCTTCTGGACCCGCGTTGCGGTCCTGGGCTTACTTGACGATGTTGCCGATCTGCGGGGCCGGCTCGTTCTTGTACTCGGCCGGGCCGAAGTTCGCCTCGACCGCCTTGTCCCAGGACTTGTCGCTGACCATCTTCTCCAGGGCGTCGTTGATCTTGTTGACGGTCTCGGTGTCGCCCTTCTTGACGCCGATGCCGTAGTTCTCGTTGCTGAGCTTCAGACCGGCGAGCTCGAACTTGCCCTTGTACTGGTCCTGCGCGGCGAAGCCGGCGAGGATCGAGTCGTCGGTGGTCAGCGCGTCCACGGCACCGCTCTGCAGTGCGGCGACGCACTCGGAGTAGGTGCCGACCTGCTTGAGCTGGGCGTCCGGGGCGAAGTCCTTCTTGACGTTCTGCGCCGACGTCGAGCCGGTCACCGAGCAGAGCTTCTTGTCGTTCAGGTCGGTGGCCTCGGAGATGCCCGAGCCCTTCTTCACCAGCAGGTCCTGGTGGGCCAGCAGGTAAGGGCCGGCGAAGTCGACCTTCTCCTTGCGCTCGTCGGTGATGGAGTAGGTCGCCGCGATGAACTTCACGTCCCCGCGCGAGAGGGCGTTCTCACGGTCGGCGCTCTTGGTCTCGACCCACTCGATCTGGTCGGGCTCGTAGCCGAGCTCCTTGGCGACGTAGGTCGCCACGTCCACGTCGAAGCCGGAGAAGGAACCGTCCGGCGTCTTCAGACCGAGACCGGGCTGGTCGTACTTGATGCCGATCTTGATCTTGTCGCCGCCGCCCCCGGAGGAGCCGTTGTCACTGCTGTCGTCGCCGCCACAGGCGGTGGCGGTCAGGGCGAGAGCGAACACGACGGCCGAGGCGGCGGTGACCTTGCGGAGCTTCATGGTGCACATCCTTTGACTCTGGTGAGGTGATGCGGCCCGGGCGGTGTCCGGTGACGCAGATCGGCAGGGCGCGAAGCGCGCCTCAGTGGTGAAGGATCTTCGACAGGAAGTCCTTGGCGCGGTCACTGCGCGGATTGCTGAAGAACTGGTCCGGCGAAGCCTGTTCGACGATGCGACCGTCCGCCATGAACACCACGCGATTTGCCGCCGAACGGGCGAATCCCATCTCGTGCGTGACGACGATCATGGTCATGCCCTCGCGGGCGAGCTGCTGCATGACCTCCAGCACCTCGTTGATCATCTCCGGGTCGAGAGCCGACGTCGGCTCGTCGAAGAGCATGACCTTGGGCTCCATCGCCAGGGCCCGCGCGATGGCGACACGCTGCTGCTGGCCGCCGGAGAGCTGCGCGGGGTACTTCTCGGCCTGCGCGCCCACGCCGACCCGGTCGAGCAGGGCACGGGCCCGCTCCTCGGCCGCCTTCTTGTCCTTCTTGCGGACCTTGACCTGGCCCAGCATCACGTTCTCGAGCACGGTCTTGTGCGCGAAGAGGTTGAAGGACTGGAAGACCATGCCCACGTCGGCCCGCAGCCGGGCGAGCTCCTTGCCCTCGTGGGGCAGGGGCTTGCCGTCGATGGTGATCGACCCGGAGTCGATCGTCTCCAGACGGTTGATGGTGCGGCACAGGGTGGACTTCCCGGACCCGGAGGGTCCGATGACCACGACGACTTCGCCACGGGCGATCGTCAGGTCGATGTCCTGGAGTACGTGCAACGCGCCGAAGTGCTTGTTGACGCTCTTCAGGACGACCAGATCGCCGGTCGCGGCCACATCTTCCTTGGCCACCGATACTTCGGTCATCGCTCTCAGGCTCCGTCCTCCTCGGTTTCGGAGGACAGTAGTAACCCGTCGGACCTGCGTCATTACATCTGAGGGGAATCTGAGCATCACGATCCGATAGCAATCGGACACCTGTCGTAGCACTTGTGAGCAGGGGTGATTTCGGCCGGGTAACGGTACGGAAGAGCAACCGGAACCCTCTTGACGCCGTCCTCGTTCATCGGCGTCACTGCAAGGTGCACGCGCGCGTGCACGCGTTTTTGTACACATGGAGAGCGTACGGCCGATGAACCGAAGGGGGCCCTGGTGAGACTGCTTCTCGTCGAGGACGACAACCACGTCGCCGCCGCCCTGTCGGCGGTCCTGGCGCGGCACGGGTTCGACGTCACCCACGCGCGCAGCGGCGAGGAGGCGCTCCAGGCACTCGTCCCCGAGGGCGACGGCTTCGGTGTCGTCCTGCTCGACCTGGGACTGCCCGACCAGGACGGCTACGAGGTCTGCGGAAAGATCCGCAAGCGCACCAGCACGCCGGTGATCATGGTCACCGCGCGGTCCGACGTGCGTTCGCGCATCCACGGCCTCAACCTCGGCGCCGACGACTACGTGGTCAAGCCGTACGACACGGGGGAGCTGCTCGCGCGGATCCACGCCGTCAGCCGGCGCACCGTCCACGAGGAGGCCACGGGCGGTACGGAGACCGAGCTGCGGCTCGGCCCGGTCCGCATCGAGCTGTCGACCCGCCAGGTCAGCGTCAACGGTTCGGCCGTCCAACTGACCCGCAAGGAGTTCGATCTGCTCGCCCTGCTCGCCCAGCGGCCGGGGGTCGTCTTCCGCCGGGAACAGATCATCAGCGAGGTGTGGCGCACGAGCTGGGAGGGGACCGGGCGCACCCTGGAGGTGCACGTCGCCTCCCTGCGCGCCAAGCTCCGCATGCCCGCCCTCATCGAGACCGTGCGCGGCGTCGGCTACCGGCTCGTCGCGCCCACGGCGTAGCGGGGCCGGGTGCACACACGTCTGCTTCCGCTGCTCATCGTCCTGATGGCGGCCGTCCTGCTGGCCCTGGGCGTTCCGCTGGCCGTCAGCCTGGCCGGCGCGGAGCAGCAGAACGTCGTCGTCGACCGGATCGACGACACCGCCCGCTTCGCGGCCCTCGCCCAGTTCGTCACCGAGCCCACCGACCCGACCGGCGCGGACATCAACGAGCGCCGTGAGACGCTCAGCAGCGAGCTGCACAGCTACCACAGGGTGTACGGCATCCGCGCGGGCGTCTTCTACCTCAACGACTCGCCCATGGCCCACGCGCCGGACGACTGGTTCCTGCCCCGCACGGGTGAGGTGCGCGACGCCTTCGAGGAGGCGCTGCTCAGCCGCCGCAGCCACGACCCCGAGCAGGTGTGGCCCTGGCAGCAGCGCAGCCTCGTGGTGGCCTCACCGGTCATCCGGGACGGCGACGTCGTCGCGGTCGTGGTCACCGACTCGCCCACCGGGCAGATGCGCTCCCGCATCCTCCGGGGCTGGCTGGTCATCGCCGCGGGGGAGGCGGCCGCGATGCTGCTCGCGGTCGGCGCGGCGCTGCGGCTGACCGGCTGGGTGCTCAAGCCCGTACGGATCCTGGACGCCACCACCCACGACATCGCCACCGGACGGCTGAAGTCCCGGGTCGCCGCCGCCGGCGGGCCGCCGGAACTGAGACGGCTCGCCCGGTCGTTCAACGAGATGGCCGACAACGTCGAGAGCGTGCTGGAGCAGCAGCGCGCCTTCGTCGCCGACGCCTCGCACCAGCTCCGCAACCCGCTCTCGGCGCTGCTGCTGCGCATCGAGCTGCTCGCCCTGGAGCTGCCCGAGGGCAACGAGGAGATCGCCTCCGTGCAGGCCGAGGGCAAGCGCCTGGCGCAGGTCCTGGACGACCTGCTCGGCCTGGCGCTCGCCGAGCACAGCGAGGCCGACCTCCAGGTCGCCGACATCGGCGCCCTGACCGCCGAGCGCGTCGCGGCCTGGTCGCCGACCGCCGAGGCCAAGGGCGTCCGCCTGACCGGCACCTGCCCGCCGACCACCGCGTGGGCCGACCCGGTGGCGCTGTCCAGCGCCCTGGACGCGGTCATCGACAACGCGGTGAAGTTCACGCCCGAGGGCGAGACCGTCGAGGTCACCGTCGCCTCCAACGGTGACATGTCCACCGTCGTCGTCACCGACAACGGTCCGGGACTGACCGAGGAGGAGCTGACCCGCGTCGGCGACCGCTTCTGGCGCAGCGGGCGGCACCAGAACATCAAGGGCTCGGGCCTCGGCCTGTCCATCACGCGGGCGCTGCTCGCGGCGGGCGGCGGCTCGATCGCGTACGAGCGTCACGAGCCGCACGGACTGCGGGTGACCGTGATGGTGCCGAGGAACGCCCCGACGGGTGAGGCGACGGCTCAGGGCTTGACGGACCGGTAGTACCGGCGGGCGCCCTCGTGCAGCCGGAGCGGGTCGGTGTAGATCGCGGTGCGTACGTCGACCAGCTGGGCGGAGTGGACGTGCGCCCCGATGTTGTCCCGGCTCTTGAGCACGATGCGGGTCAGCCACTCGGTGAGCCGGGGATCCGCGTCCGCCCGGGTGATCAGGAGGTTGGACACCGCCATCGTCGCGACGGGCGAGCCGGGCCGGCTGCCCGGGTAGGCCGACTCCGGCATGTTGGTGACGCGGTAGTAGCGCGTGGCGCCGCCCTGTTCGTGCAGCTTGGAGACGAGCTCGGCGTCGATCGGCACGAACCGGAGCGCGGACTGCTCGGCGAGCGTCTTCAGGCCGTCCGTGGGCAGTCCGCCGGACCAGAAGAAGGCGTCCAGGCCGTGCCCGAGCCGCTCCGGGCCCTTGTCGATGCCGTCGGAGGAAGGCTCGATGTCCGTCTCCGGGTCGATGCCGGCCGCGCGGAGCACCCGGTTGGCGATGAGCCGGACGCCCGACTTGGGCGGCCCTATGGCGACCCGCTTGCCCCGCAGGTCGTCGACGGTCCTGATGCCCGAGTCGGGCGCGACGGCGAGCTGCACGTAGTCGTCGTACAGGCGTGCCACCCCGCGCAGCCGGTCGGCGCCCGGCCGGTCGCTGAGCCGGTACGTCTCCACCGCGTCGGCCGCGGCGATCGCGAAGTCGGCCTCCCCGGTCGCCACGCGGCGCACGTTCTCCTGCGACCCGTCACTCGTCTTCAGGCGTACGTCGAGGTCGGGCATGTGCTTGCCGAGTGAGCTGCGCAGGAGTACGCCGTACTTCTGGTAGACCCCCGCGTGGGTGCCCGTGCTCAGCGTGATCGCCCCGCCGGGCGGCTCCTCTTCCCAGGGCGCCAGCCACCACAGCAGCAGTCCGAGTACGACGAGAGCGGCGGCGGTGCCCCGCAGGGCCCGTCGCCTGCCGATCCGGGACAGCGTGTGGGACATGCGCGCGATCCTGCCAGTCGGGGTGGCCGCTGACCAGGGCGGAGCTCACAGCGGGCCGGGGAGTGTCCGTGGTGGCCGCTACAGTCGCGGGCATGAGTTCTTCGCCCGCCGATCTGGTCCGTGACTTCCACCGTGCCTTCGGGCTGGACGCCCGTGACACACCGTCCGAGGTTTCGCCGGAGCTCGGTGCCCATCGTGGTGAGCTGCTCGCCGAGGAGGCGCGGGAGGTGGCGGAGGTGTCGGTGGCGGGGCCGCTCGACCGGCTGGCGCACGAGCTGGCCGACGTGGTGTACGTCGCGTACGGCACCGCGCTGGTGCATGGGATCGACCTCGACGCGGTGATCGCCGAGGTCCATCGGTCCAACATGAGCAAGCTGGGGCCCGACGGGCAGGTCAGCCGGCGTGCCGACGGCAAGGTGCTCAAGGGGGAGCATTACGAGGCGCCGGATGTGTCGGGGGTGCTGCGGCGGCAGGGGTGGGTGCCGGGCGGGGCGGCTTGAGCAGCGCCCCGGGGTATGCCGTCCGGCGTGGCCGCTGGGCGGGGGCGGGTCGCGCTGCCCGGCGCTTGCGGGGTGCCTCCCTCACTCTCGGCTTCTCCCCCACTCTCGGCTTCGCTCGAGCGGGAGGGACCCCCATGAGCGGGAGGTGCCCCCACCGCCCACCCGTGCCGCCCTGGGGGCACCTCCCAGGCCCTTAAGGCACTGGGGGAGGCACGACTGCGCGCGGTTGCGGCGGCGCGACTGCCCGCGGTTGCGGGGGTGGGATTGTCCGCGGTTGCGGGGGTGCGATTGCCTGCGGTTGCGGGGGTGGGATGTCGGCCCGGTGGCGCGATTGTCCGAAGCTGCGGCGGTGCGGTTGCCCGCGGCTATGCGGTTGTGACCACGCTGCGGCCCGTTTCGTGGGCGTAGAGGGGGGTGCGGTCGTGGAGGGCGGCGTGGACTGCCATGTGGGCGTCCCTGCGGCGTTGGGCGGGGCCGTCCGGGAGGTGGAGGATGCCCGCGTTGCCCCGTGAGCCGCGCTGGATCTCGGCGGTGCGCGGGACGCGCAGGGACTCGTAGCGGACCAGGCGCTCCGGGATCGCCGGGGCGGGCGCGTCCGACAGGCAGGCGGCCAGGTCCATCGCGTCCTCGATCGCCTGGTTGGCGCCCTGCGCCATGAACGGCAGCATCGGGTGGGCCGCGTCCCCGAGGAGCGTGATGCGGTTCGTGGACCAGGTGCGCAGCGGCGGACGGTCGTACAGGGCCCACAGGTGGGTCGAGTCGACCGCCGCGACGACGTCCGCGACGAGCCCCGTCCAGCCGCCGAAGACCGCGCGCAGCGCGTCCGGGTCGCCCGGCCGGGACCAGGACTCGCGCGGCGGGGCGCCGGTGGTCAGCGGCACGGTCGCGGCGTAGCTGAGGTACGCGCCGGACGCCACGGGATAGCAGACGAAGTGCCCGCCCGGCCCGAGCCACAGCCGCACCAGCCGCTCGCGGGCCCCCGCCGGCAGTGCGTCCGCCGGGACCAGGCCGCGGTAGATGCCCAGGCCGGAGAAGACCGGCGCGTCGGTGCGCAGGGTCTCGCGGACTGTGGAGTGGATGCCGTCCGCGCCGATCACCACGTCCGCCTCGCGGACCGTACCGTCGTCGAAGGAGAGCCGTACGCCCGTACCGTCCGCCGTCTCCTCCGCCGCCCGCAGCCGTTCGCCGAGGCGCAGCCGGTCCCGGTCGGTCAGGGAGAGCAGCGCCTCGTGCAGATGCGCCCGGTGGATCGTCAGGTACGGCGCCGCGAACATGCGCTCGCACTCCGCGCCGAGCGGTGTGCGCGCGATGGGCCGGCCGTTCCAGCCGCGCACCTCCATCGCCTCGACGCGCACCCCGTGCTCCTCCAGCGCGGGTCCGAGGCCCAGCCGCAGCAGCGGGCGGACCGCGTTGGGCGAGAGCTGCACGCCCGCGCCCACCTCGGACAGCACGCGGGTCTGCTCGTGGACCACGTACGGCGTGCCGTTCGCGGCCAGCGCGCCGGCCAGGGCCAGTCCGCCGATGCCGGCGCCGACGACGGCGACCCGTGGCCGCCGCTCCTGGTCCACGACGTCCGCGACGTCACCAGCGTCCGCGACGTCACCGGGCCGCCGCTGCGCTCCGCTCCTGCTTCCCAACCGCACGTCCGGGACCGCCTTCCGCGTCTTCGCTCCACGCCCGTTCACCGTCGCGATGGGTGCGCGGCGTGAGCGCACTGTCATCGGTCGTGTGCCGAGCATGTGCCACGCCGCACCGCGCGGCAACGGACCGCCGGTCCGGCACTGACAACTGTCGCCGCTTGCGTGACGGACGTCATCGGTTCCCCCGCCGACCCTGCTGCCGGGCCCCCTGCCGGACCTAACTTCCTGATGGAGACAGCCACTACCCCCTTGGAGGCACGCGGTGACACGGGAACGACGACGGGAGCGACCGCGGTGACCGCGGTGGCCGTTGACGGCCTGCTCAAGAAGTACGGGGACCACGAGGCCGTGCGCGGCGTGGGCTTCGCCGTCGAGGAGGGCGAGATCTTCGCTCTCCTCGGACCGAACGGCGCCGGCAAGACCACCACCATGGAGATCCTGGAGGGCTTCCGGAAGCGGGACGGCGGCAGCGTACGGGTGCTCGGCCGCGACCCCGGTGACAAGGCCGACGGGCGGTGGCTGCGCGGGCAGATCGGGCTCGTGCTCCAGGACATCGCCGTGGAGCCGTACCTGTCGGTGCGCGAGACCATCGCCCGCAACGCGGGCTACTACCCGGCCCCGCGCGACACCGACGAGGTCATCGACCTGGTGGGGCTCCGGGAGAAGGAGGGCGCGAAGGTCAAGGACCTGTCCGGAGGGCAGAAGCGGCGGCTCGACCTCGCCCTGGGCGTGATCGGCGACCCGAAGCTGCTGTTCCTGGACGAGCCGACCACCGGCTTCGACCCGGGCGCCCGCCGCGGCGCCTGGGAGGTCGTACGCAACCTGCGCGACGCCGGTACGACCATCATGCTGACCACGCACTACATGGACGAGGCGCAGGCGCTCGCCGACTCGGTCGCCGTCATCGCCGGCGGGCGGATCGTCGCCTCCGGCACCCCGGACACCCTGGGCGGCCGGGACAGCGCGCTGGCCCGGATCCGGTTCGCGCTGCCGGCCGGCGCCGCCATCGGGGACCTGCCGATCCCGGTCAGCGACGCCGAGGACGGCCTGGTCACGGCCGAGGCGGAGGAGCCGACGGCGGTCCTGCACCGGCTCACCTCCTGGGCGCTGGAGCGCGGCACGCCGCTGGAGCGGCTGACCGTGGAACAGCCCACCCTGGAGGACGTCTACCTGGGGCTGACCAGTTCGTACGCACAGCAGGACGCCTCGTCCCCGTCCGCCGAACGGGGCCAGGCCCCGGCGGTCCGCGGGCGCCGTGGGCGCCGACCCGGACGGAGCAGCCGATGACCAGCACCCTTCCCCCCACGACCACCACACCCGGTCGGCGCTCCGCGCGCCCCGGTGCCGAACGGCCGGACGAGCGGGGCTCGTTCGCCCTGCTCGCCCACCAGATCCGCTACGAGCAGCTGTCGTTCTGGCGCAACCCGCAGTCGATGGTGTTCACCTTCGTCCTGCCCGTCGTGATCATCGCGATCTTCGGCGCCGTGTTCGGCGGCGGCCAGGGCGAGGACTTCTTCTTCGGCATGAGCGGCATGCAGTACTACACGCCGACCATCGCCGCCGTGTCCGTACTGGGCGCCTGCTACGGCCAGTTGGCGATCGTGCTCGCCATGCGCCGGCAGACCGGCGTCCTCAAGCGGCTGCACGCCACCCCGCTGCCCGCCTGGGTGTACTTCGCGGGCCTGCTGGTGCACTGCGTCGTCGTGAGCGTCGTCGACGTCGCGCTCGTCATCGGCATCGGACGCCTGTACGGGGTGCCGTGGCCCACCCACTGGGCCGCGCTCGCGGTCACCCTGGCGTTCGGCGCGGCCGGCTTCTGCGCGCTCGGCGTCGGGGTCGCCTCGCTCATCCGCAACTCCGAGGCGGCGCCCGCGGTCGTGCAGTTCATCCAGTTCCCGCTGGTGTTCATCTCCGGCAGCTACTTCCCCATCCACTCCGGCGTCCTCAACGAGATCGCCGGGCTGCTTCCGGTGAAGCCCTTCAACGACGCCATGCTGGCGTCCTTCGCGCACGGCGCCGGCTTCCAGTGGAAGGAGCTCGCGGTGCTCGCGGCCTGGGGCGTCGTCGGCGCCCTGATCGCGGTGCGCCGCTTCCGCTGGGACCCGCGGCCCGAGTAGAGCCGGACGACCGCTCCGGACCACCACATCGAGGGGGCCTCCGTGAGGCCCCCTCGCGGCTCTCCGGAAACCCCACGATGCCCGAAAGGACCCCCACCATGTCCACGAACCACACCCCCCACCCGCGGACCGCCGACGCCCCGGCGGGCAGCTGGCACCTCGAACCCGCCGACTCCACCGTGGAGTTCACCGGCCGCCACTTCTTCTTCCTGCCCGTACGCGGCTCGCTGCCCGTGCGTTCCGGCCGCGCCGAAATCGCCGCCGACGGCACCCTGGCCGGCCTGGACGCCACGGTCGGCGTCGCCGGCTTCGAGAGCGGCAACCCGCAGCGGGACACGGCCGTGCGCGGCCCGCGGTTCCTCGACGCGGAGCACCACCCGGAACTGCGCTTCACCGGCGAGCGTCTCACCACCGGACCGGGCGTCACCGGACTGCTGGAGGTCAAGGGCCGCAGGACACCGGTGACGTTCACGGTCGACGAGCTGACCACCGACGGCGAGCGGGCCACCGTACGGGCCACCGCCCGCGTCGACCGGCACGCGTGCGGTGTCGGCGCCATGCGGGGCCTGGTCGGGGCGGAACTCCTGGTACGGGTGAAGGCCGTCTTCGTACGCCGGTCATGAGCCGCACCGCGCGCGCAGAACGAGGCCCGGCCGGAGGGGGAATCCGGCCGGGCCTCTGCGTCGGCACCCACGGGGCGCGGGGGGTCACCCCACGGGTACCGGGCCGGCCGCCGGCTGCCGCACCGGGAAGACGTGGGACAGCCAGGCGTAGGTGCGCAGCTCCTCCAGCAGGCTCAGGCCCAGCCGGTTGTGCAGCATGTGGGCGTGGGAGAAGAGGATCATTCCGGGGTGGGCCGGCGAGTGCCGCCGGATGTCGTCGGCATGGGCCGCCAGCCTCTCGTACCAGCCGGTGAACGGGCCGTGCGCCTCGGGCGTGATCCGTACCGCGGCCGGGTCCTGGCCGACGTGGGTGATCCGGTCGAGCAGGGCGTCGGGGTGGCCGGCGTCGGACGCCCAGGCCCGCCAGGCGTCCAGGCCCCGCGCGAAGTAGTGGGCACGCTCGACGGGACCGCCGAGGGCGACGGCGGCGGACAGGGTGCCGCGCAGCGCCAGCCGGGCGCGCCGCGCCTCGTCGGTGATGCCCGGGGCGAGCCGCAGCACGAGCTCGCTGGACAGGTGGAACAGGGACTCGGCGGCCGGCATGAGGGCGTGACCGCCGTAGCGTTCGAACTCGGGTTCGTAGTCGGCGCGGTGGACGCCGGGCGGCAGCAGCGCCCGGACGGAGGAGTCGACGCCGGTCTCGCCCGCGGCGGCGAGCCGGGCCGCGCTCTCCTCGTAGGCGTCGGCGGCCAGCGGCTCCTCCCCGGGCGCGAGACGGCCCGCCGCGGCGAGCCGGTCGCGCAGGGCGTGCCCGACGTCCGCGCGGGCGTCCGGGGCGAGGTCCGCGATCCGCAGCCGCAGATGAGGACCAGACTGCCAGTAGCGGATGAAGAACCACTCGGTGCCGGGCGGCAGTTCGCGGACCGTGGGCCCGATGACATCGGTGAGGACGCGGTCGTGGGCGCCGCGGGCGGTGGTCGCGAGGTGGAGGTGCCAGGCGCTCCAGCGCCGCGGTGTGGTGGTGGGCTCGGTCATGGGCGGGCTTCCTTGTCGTCCGGAGGGCGTGCGGAGAAGTGGGCTCAGGTGCGCAGGTCGAGCTGGTCGCCCCCGGTCTCGCGCGGTACCCCCACCACCGCCGACAGGACGATCGTCTCGTCCTCGGCCAGGCCGATGACCTCCTTCGTGGGGATCTCCTTGAACGCCCGGACGGGCCGCGCGAAGAGACCGGCCGCTGCCGCCGCCAGGCACAGCCCGTGGACGGCCCAGCCGCAGGCGACCTGCGCGGCGCCCCAGCCGGTGGGGCCGAAGCGGGCGAACAGCTCGCGGGGGCGGACGGAGAAGAAGACGGTGAGCGGGGCCTTGGCGATGCCGCAGCCGTTGACGGGCGACAACCCGTAGCCGTAGTTCGCCTCAAGACCCGCGGGGGCGGTCGGATCGGCCTTCCGCAGGTGCGCCGCGCCCTTCTCGAAGCGGTGCACCCCGGCCGCGTACCCCTCGACGTGCTGCACCGCGGCGGTGACCGTGACCGCGTCGAAGGCGGCGGCGAGCACCGGGTGCGGCGGCGGGACACCGAGCCAGGCGAGGGCGGCGGCCAGGTGCCGGGCCGGGACCGGGGCGGGGCGCGGTGCCGAGTCCATGCCGTGCAGGGCACGCGGCATACGGCCGGAGTGGCGCCGCCACAGCAGCTCCGCCCAGTCGGGCACGACCGGGCTGCCCGGCAGGCCGGCCGGGACGGCCGTGGTGAGCGGTGCCGCGCCCGCCGGGTACGTCTGCTCACGGTTGACGCGTACGACGTCCGTCAGCGAGGGGTCGCCGTCGGGCACCGGCGCGTCCCGCCCGGACCGCGCCGCGGGACCGGGCTCCGCCATGTCGACGAGCCAGGGCAGCGACCACTCCCAGGTCCGCTCGAGACCCAGCTCGCGCAGGACCTCCGGTCCGCCGTCGGTGGGCGGGGTGAGCGTGGCCGGCACTCCGGACAGTTCGAGGCTGAGGCTCAACGCCCGCAGCACCATGCCGAGTTCGATGGAGACGAGTGACCCGCGGAACCACTGGTAAGCCACCGGGATCGCGGTGTAGCGGCCGGTGAGCGCGATGCGGGTGGGCGGCGCTCCGGTGTCCGGCCCGGTGAGGGCGTGGCGGGTCGGTTCCAGCAGCCGCCACGCCGAGCCGTCGCCGTCGCCCACGAAGGCGTGGACGGGGAAGAGACAGCGCGGCGAGGCGTACGGGCGGTGCTCGTTGTACGGGTTCTCCGGTTCCCGGCGCACGGGACCGAACGTCGCCGTCAGGGCGTGCGCCAGGGCGTCGGGTGCCGCCATGCCGTACGCGGGCACCCGCGGGTACGCGAGCGCCGACAGACGCTCGGTGGTGCCCGTCGGCAGCACCCGGCTCGGCCCCGCGGGACGCGGCGGTTCCGGCGGTACGTGGCTGTCGGGCGGCGGCGTGCTCGCCCAGGTCCAGGAGGGTGGTTCCGGGCGGTCGTCGCCCTGGCCGTACGCGTACCAGAGCGGTTCGCGCGCGATGCTGTTGTCGCCCTCGGGGCCCGGCAGGTCGACCGGGGCGCGCCGGGTCCACTCCGGGGCGGGGGCCGTCACGGGAACGGGTGGGGGTCGTAGGGGATCGCCCGGTGCTCCTGGTCCGTGCCGCGCAGGGCGGCCCGGAGCCGGGGCAGTCCGTCCAGGCGCTGCTGGGCGTGGCCGAAGCACATCGGCACGATGCCGGGGACGACCGCGCGGGTGACCGCGATACCGGCGTCCGCGTGCTCCCGGCTGGTCTGGTCGACGACGACGATGCGGTCCAGGCCCGCGTCGGCGAACAGCGAGGCGACGTACTCGAGGGTGCCGCGCACATCGCCGTCCGCGGCCCGTTCGAGCCGGCCGGGCCAGTCGGGGAAGGCCTCCGCCGGCGTGACGGCCGGGCCGCCGAGCCCCGCCAGGGCGCGGTCGCGGGTCTCGGGGATCGAGGAGAACCGCACATGGTCCTCCAGCTCCTCCACCAGCCACGGGTCCTCGGCCATCCGCTCGGCCTGCTCACGGGTCCAGTCGACCGGGTTGGTGACGAGCTGGGCCACCTCGCGCAGCGCGCCCCGGATCGCCGACTCCGGGTCCGCCCCCGAACCGGCGGAGGAGAAGGTGGCGGGGAACGGGTTCTTCTCGTTGACGGCGATGACCCACACCACCGGCAGACCGATGTCACGGGTGGCGACCAGCAGATGGACGTCGAAGCCGCGGGCCCGGATCAGCTCGACCATGGCCCGGCTGGTCGGGTCGGTGAGGGAGGCGACGGGGATGTGGGGGAGCGGCGCCGCCCGGTACCAGGACGTCAGGAACGCGTCCCGCTCGGCCAGTTCGAACAGCGAGTGCAGGGCGGCCTCTTCGTAGTTGGCGCCGACCGCGCAGCCGCTGGAGCAGTCGAAGAAGTAGTGCAGGCGGTTCGCGGCACCCGCCACGCGCGCCGCCCGGCGGTCCCGGCGGAACGCGTACTCGTACTGGTAGAAGGCGTGGTCCGCCGGTACCAGCAGCGGACGGCCGTCGGCCAGGTCGTGCCCCCAGGCCCAGTCCATCGGGGTGTCGGCCGTGAACGGCGTCGCCCTGCTGGTCGGATGGGCGAGCTGCTCGGCGGTGTAACGGCCGAGGGTGTCCGGGTCGACGGCGTGGCCGGCGACCTCGCGGTAGGAGCGCCGGGTCACCAGGGGGATGTCGTAGGGGTAACCGCCGAGCCGTTCGTAGGCCTCCAGGACGGCGACCGGTTCGGTCTCGGCGAACGTACGGGCCCGGCCGTGGCCCATCGCCGGGGCGTCGGCGACGACGGCCATGCTCATCGCGAACGGGGCGTGGGACTCGCGCAGGATCGCCCGGACCGGTCCGAAGCGGTCGTCGACCAGGCGGTCGCGCAGGAAACCGGGCTCGACGAGCCGGCTCGCCGCGGTGCGGGTGGCGTCGCCGGGGACGGCCGGGCGCGAGCGGAGGGTACGGGGCGGCGGGGTCCCGGTGCTGACCAGGTCCTCGGGGGCGGGACCGCACGCCGGGCAGTGGAAGCTGCGCGCGATGCGGTGGCGGCGGGTGCCGCGCACGGTCACCGAGTAGGCCTCACCGGGTGCGAGGGGACGGTCCGACAGGTGTTCCAGACCGGTGCGCAGGAGTTCGGGCAGCAGCGGCGCGGGGGCGGCGGGGACCCGCGTGGCCTGGGTGAGGTCGCCGACGAGCGGGTGGTCGAGGACGGTGCGTTCGCGCACCTCGGCGCAGGCGGCGCAGCCGGACGAGGTGCCCGGCACCCACAGCGGACCGACCATGACCTCGTCGTCGTACAGGCGTACGGAGAGGTGGGGGCCGTCCGCCGCGACGACCGGGCCGCGTTCCCAGGCGAGGTCCCAGCCGAGGTTGACGGAGACGGTCGCCCCGGTGGCGCGGGCCAGTCCCGCGAGGGCGGGCAGCCAGTCGCCGTGCGCCGTCGCGGGCAGCGCCGGGCCTGCCTGGACCGGGTTCTCGGTGGTGGTCGGGTCAGTGGTCGGCATCGGTGGGCTCCTGGGCCGTCCGGGCGGTCACCGGGCCGTGCCAGAAGGGGAGTTCGCCGAGCACGGGGTCCGTGCGGCGGGCCTGTCCCCGGATCGTGGCGAGCGCGGTGAGCTGCCTCCTCAGTGCGGTGCGGGCGGTGTCGTCGGCGGTGAGCAGGGCGTCGGTGGACAGGGCGGCGACGGTGCCGTCGGCCTGGGCGGCGGCGAGTGCCGTGCACAACGCGGCATACGTCGCGTCGGCGGCCGTGGGTCCCCAGCCGACGCCGAGCGACCGGCCGTCGGCGGTGACCTCGGCCAGCGGCCAGTCGACTCCGGCGGTCCGGGCCAGGGCGAGTACGGGAACGGCCGGCCCGAGCCGGGCACGCAGGGCGGCGAGGATGCGCTCGCCCTCGGCGTGCAGCGGGGGAGCGGTGTCGGTCAGGTGCTCGAACCGGTCCCGGTGCTCGGCGAGCCGCCGCAACGCGCCGTCCAGCAACCAGTGTTCACGAGTGAGGCCGGCGGCGCCGCCGACGCGGTCGCGCAGGGCGGCCAGGGCGGCGGCGACGGTCGCCGTCTCCTGGTGCGCCGCCCAGGCGGTGACCGTGTCAGTGCGGTCCGTGCGGTGCTCCGCCGCGCGCAGGGCGAGGGGCATCTGCGGCAGGTGCTCGCCCTGCGCGGAGGCGAAGAGTCCGGTCCAGCGGGCGGTGAGAGCGGCGGCCTCCTCCAGTGCGGCCGCCGGTTCGGGGAGGGGTTCGGCGGGGGCGTCGTCGAGCCGGACCACGACCGCTTCGTCCACGGGGCCGCCCGTGACGGTGACGCGGTCGGCGGTCAGATCGGGGCCGTGCACGACACGGGCCTCGCCGGGCTCCGCGACACCCGTGAGGGTGTCGGCCAGGAGCTGGGCGGCGAGGGCTCCCGCGAGGGAGTGGGCGACGGGCCCGGCCGCGGGCTCGACGCCCTCGGCGCCGGCCCAGACCCCGGCCCGGTCCCGGAACGCCGCCCAGACGGTGGGCGACACCCCGACCGGCCCGACGAGAACCGGCCCCGGGCCGAGCAGCACGGGCACGTGGAGCGTCCCGTGCCGCTCGGACCAGGTCCCGTCACCGGTGAGGAACTCGATGACGGCACGGGGCGAACCACCGGCCCCCGGAAAGTCCACCGCCGGGCCGCCGACGGGAATCGCTGCCCGGCCCCTGCATGCCGCCGGGTCGCCGGCGGGGGTCGTGGTGCCGGTCCGGTCAGCCGCCGGGTCGCCGGCGGGGGTGAGGGTTCCGGGCTTGCGTGCCGCCGGGTCGCCGGCGGGGGTCAGGAGGGCGGGGTCCGCGTACATCGCCGGGTCGCAGACCGGGACGAGGGGGGTCGCCGTTCCGTCGGCCGGTGGTGTGGTGGTCACGCCGGCCCGGTGCAGGCCGCGGCGGGCCGGGGCCGTCGCCGTGTCCGGGCCCCGGAGCTCCACCCGGACCCGGCGCAGACGGGCGAACGCCGCGTACGGGTCGTCGAGGCGGGCGGTCAGGCGGGCCAGGGCGTCGGCGTAGCGGGCGCGGACCTCGGCCGGGGGTTCCGGCTCGGTGAACGCGGCCGGGTCGAGCAGCAGGCCGTTCTCCCGCAGCCGGGCGACGAGATGCCGTACGGCCGGACGGGCACGCTCCGTGCCGAACTCGGCGACCAGGGCGTCCTCCGTCGTCCCCGTCTCCAGCAGCGGTACGCAGCCGTCCGCCACCGCGTACATGAGGTCCGAGCCGCTCAGCACGAACTGCCCGCGCGTGCCGCTGAAGTACACGCCCCCGGGTACCGGCGCGTAGTGCAGGCCGGGCCGGGCCCGCAGCGGGGCGTCCGCCCCCGGAGCCGTCGTGGCCGGGGCCCTGTCCGGATCGGTCACCGTCACGACCGAGCTCCTTCCGCTTCCGTGTGGTTGACCGGGTCGTACACGAACCGTCCGCCGGCCGTGCGCCCGACTTCGAGCACCCATTCCGTCGCGTGCGTGCCGTCGGTGACGCCGGGCAGCGCCTCCTCCAGGTAGCCCGCGCCCTTCCCGCGGCGCTCCAGCATCCGCGGCAGGACCCGCACCGCGAGGGCGCTGGACAGGTCCACGTACTGCGGCTTCTGCTGGAGGCGTCTGGACTGGACGTCCGGGGCGCCGACCGACAGCGGTCCCTCGTCCTCGGGCGCCGACTTGATGACGACCTCGTCCGGGACCCCGTGCCGGGCCCGCCACGCCGTCAGCGCGAGCAGCCGCTCGTGCTCGTCGGGCCCGGCGGCCACCGCCGTGTCCAGCTCGGCCCCGCCGTACCAGCGGCGGCGGCCGATGAGGACGTCGCCGACCGCCATGCGCGGCGCGGTGCGGGTGTGCTCGCCGTCCCACGGGGTGGCCGCGTGCCAGGAGTTCGGCAGGCTGTTGAAGAGCCGGCCGCTGATCGCCAGGCCGGAGGCCACCGACAGCGGGGGCGGGAACAGGCCCGGATGGCCCGTGCCGAGCGGCAGCACCCTCAGGGGCGCGCCGTCCGCGTCCTCGACCCGCAGCGAGTCCGTCTCCGGGTCGTGGACCAGCCGCAGCGTGAACCAGTCCTCCGGGGTGAGACCGCCCGGCAGCACCGGCGCGTGCGCGTTGACGTTGAGGCGGTGCAGACCGAGGTCCTCGGTGACCCGGGCGCCGTCGTGGCCGTAGAAGCGCCGCAGGTGGGCGGCGAGCCGGGGCAGCGCCCGGCCGCCCTGGCGGCGGTCGGCCTCCAGGAACCGCGCGTACAGCATGCCGTGGCCCGGCAGGCCGTCGTTGAGGACGAGTTTGCCGCCGGCCTGCTGGAGCAGCACGCCGTAGATCAGCGGGTCCCGGCGGAAGCGGTCGGGCAGCGACCGGGTCAGTTCCGCGACGTCCGCCGCGCTGAGGCTCAGGGTGTCCTCGCCGGCCCGGGCGGTCTTGGTGAGGAGCGCGTGCACCTCCTCGGACAGTTCGCGGCGCAGCAGGTACATGCGCTCCAGCGAGCCGTCCGCCGGGCCGATGCCGGTCAGCGCGGCCGGCTCGCCCGAGCCCTGCGGCCCGTACACGGCGGCCATCGCGGCGGCCCGCCGGGAGACCTCCCCGACGACGAACGGCGCGTGCTCGGCCAGCGGCACGTTCGCCCCGGCCCCGAACCGCTCCGTGAACGCGGCGGTCATCAGGACCCGTACGTCGTGCAGCCAGTCGAAGACCGACAGCAGCTCCACGGCGGGCCCGAGGTCGGTCAGCGGGGCGTGCCAGTCGGAGGTGGCCACCTTCAGCGGTGGCATGACGTAGTCCTCCTCGACCGTGATGTGCGCCGGGCGGCCCACGGCCTGGCTGAACCGGCCGAGGTCCCCGCGCAGCCCGGCCAGGACCGCGCCCCGCTCCCCGGCGGGCGCCCCGGCCACCCGGGGCAGTCCGGCACGGACCCGGTCGGCCAGTTCCGCGACGGCCGTGTCCCGCGCCGCCGAGAGCAGGTCGTCGTAGTCGGCGGCCCCCGCGTGGTCCTCCGGCCGGGTGAAGGTGCACAGCACGCCCTGCCGGAGCGCCTGCCGTACGCGCCGGTCGGCGTCCGCGGCCGGGCAGCCGGCCCGCGCGGCGACGTGCGCGACCACCGCGGGGAAGCGGCGCGGCCCCATGGACAGCGCGTCGAGCAGGTCGGCGACGGGCCCGTCGAGCGGCAGCGCGAGCCGGCGCATGCCCTGCTCGGAGAGCTTCAGGAAGAACAGCCTGCCGCTCTCCGGGTCGGGTGCCGAGGTGGGCGGCAGCCCCACCCACAGGTCCGTCAGGTCGGCCTCGTCGGCGCCTGGCAGGCCGCCGAGCACGTAGTGCAGCATCACCCGGTCCAGGCCGGGTACGGCCAGCGCGCCGGTGAAGGGCACGTCGCCGGGGCGTACGGCCTCCGGGTCGCCGGCGGGGGCGGGTTCGGCGATGCCCACCGCGGTGAACCGGGAGAGCGGGCTGGTGCGCACCATGGACCGGGTGACGTACTGGATCAGTCCGCGTTCCGACTTGCGGGTGCGGGCGTTGACCTTGCCGGGTCCCCCGACCGCCGTGCGGTAGCGCTCGGCCTCCTGGTGCACCTCGGGGGCGACGAGGGCGAGCGAGCGCAGCAGGTCGTCGTCGCCGAGCAGGCCCGCCAGGACGGTGCGTTCGCGGTCGGCGGCGGCCGGGTAGCCGGCGGTGACCGTGGCGCGCAGCCGTTCCCGCCCGGCCTGGACGGCCAGCCAGCGCGCCACCGACGGGAGCTCCGCCACGTGGCCCTCGGGGGCCTTCCGGGGCGCGCGGCCGTTGTGGATCGCCCGGCGCAGCGCGATCAGCTCGCGGCGTTCGGCGTCCGACTCCACGGCACCGATCCGCTCGTACAGCTCCTGCGAGCAGACCTCGGCGGCCTCGGCCAGTTCGGTCTCGGCGGCGGCGAGCTCACCGAGCAGCCGGCGCAGCTCCGGATCGGCGAGGCGGGCCCTGCGCAGCGGGTTGACGCGCAGGAACCACTGGGGTTCGGGGCTGGTCATCGCGGTGCTCCCGTCGGCTTCGTGGTGCGGGCGGTGTGCGGGCGCTCCAGACGCTCGCGCCAGCTGCTGCCGAGCACGTCGTCGACCGTCTCGGCGATCGCGAAGCACATGTAGTAGCGCTGCATCGGCGACACGGTGAGCAGGGGAAGCTGCTGGTAGAAGAGGTTGGTCAGCAGGCGGAACGCGGCGAAGAACGGCGAGGGCGTGCTGATCGCCCCGGACCCGTGCACGGTGCGGTGGAAGTCGGTGTCCGGCTGCTCGCCGCGCGGCACCGTGGTCACGGCCCCGGGCGGTCCCATCCGCCCCCGGTCGACGCCGTCGGTCACCGAGTCGAGCAGGCCGGCGGTGAGGGTGCCCGAGGCGACCGCGCTGTCCAGCACGCCGGCGCCGTAGGCGAACGCCGTGCGCCACCGGGCGGCCGCGGGCGACACCGCACCGCTCAGCCGCTGTTCGACCACCGCGCGGAGCAGCGGCGCCTCCCTGACGAGCCGCTCCTGGAAGACGGGCCGCATGTCCTTGCGGGGAGCCGCCCAGGCGAGGAACGCCTCCGCGTGCGACCGGGGGGAGAACACCCCGTGGCCCGGGCCGAGGGCGTGGGTGTCGGCGAGCGCGGCGAACGCCTCCGCGAGCAGCACCGTGCCGCTGCCGGGCTCCTCGGCCAGGCCCTCGACCATCGACAGCACCGGCACGGCGAGGGCGCCGTTCACGACGGTGCGCAGCGGATCGAGGCGCGGCTCGCGGGAGCGCAGGGCCGGGTCGCCGGGAGCGACGGACAGGACCGCGCCGTGGTCGCGCAGCGGCAGGTACGGGGGCTCCACCGCCTCGAGCCGGCCGAACTCGCGGGCCTGCTCCAGATAGGCCTCCTCGGTCAGCGCCCGCGCCGGGTCGAGGGGGCCCGCGTCGAGCCGGGCCGCGACCGCCGGCCAGTCGGCGGCGCCGGCGACAGGGGCGAGCAGATCGATGTGGGGTCCGTGCAGCCAGCCGCGGCGGACCTGGACGCCGGGCACGCCCCCCTCGCTCAGTTCGCGGGCGGCCGGTACGACGTACCGGGCCAGCCAGGCCGGCGTCACCGGCATCCGAGTGTGGAGACGCACCCCCGTCAGGTCGGCGGAATCCGGCCTCACGGCAATACGCTTTGGAGCGTCAACCACCATGTCCTTCGCACCTTCCGAGACGAACGGGAAATGAATTCGGGAATGTGCTCCACATCATTGGCGCCCGGAATGCGCGGTGGAAGTGGAGAGGGGGTGACGGCTTACATACGTCACGGTTCTCGTGACACCGTGCGCCCTCTTTAGTGAAATTCGGCAGGCGTGCTCCCCACGGAAAAGTCTCGGAATGATCAATTCCGCTTGAGTCGGCCAACGGACTGGCCGAAAAACGTCTGGCAGTCTCGATGATCGTTGTACTCTCCGCCAATGACGACTGATCCCCCCACCACCGGCCCGACCCCGTCCCTCACGGACGCCGAGTGTCTGGAACTCACCCGGAAACTGCGGCGCCGGGGAACCCTCGTGCTCTCCGTGTTCGGCCTGCTGTGGGCCTTCGCCGGGGCCTCCGGAACCGGTTCGGCGACGGACGTCGTGCCGATGTCCATAGAGGTGGCGGCCCTCGTGGTCACCGCGGCGGCGATCTACCTGGGGCACCGTAAGGACGCCGCGCCCTCGCCCCGGACGGTGAGCCTCCCGGAGAACTGGGCGCGCGGGGTGGGTGTCGTCAACGGCGTCGAGGTGCTGGCCATCTTCGCCGTCATCGCCGGCTCCAACGCCTCCGGCCGCCCCGAGCTCATCCCGGTCGGCATCGCCCTCGTCGTGGGGCTGCACTTCTTCCCGCTCGCGCGCCTGTACGACCAGTGGCAGTACCGGTGGACGGCCGGGCTGATGACCGCCGTGGCGGTCGTGGGCGCGGTGCTGGTCGCGGCCGGCCTGTCGGACGAGAGCGTGCTGGTCGCGGTGGGCCTGGCCTGCGCGGCGGTGCTCTGGGCCTCCGCGTACCACCTGGCCGTACGGGGCTGAGGACCGCCGAACCGGCCGGGGCCGGCGGACCGTCCCGGAAACGAACGCAAGGATGTGCCGACCGGCCAGGTGGCCGGCGGCGCATCCTTGTGCGTTCACACGGTCGTGCTCAGGCGCTCACGCGCGTTCAGCAGGCCGAGCAGGTGCTGGACGAGGAGGACGAGGTGCCGATCGAGCCGCTGGAGGCGCCCATCTCGGGGAGCGCCACGCCGTCGGCGACCTCGAGGGTCTCCAGCTCGTCGGCGTCGAAGCCCTCGAACGCGGTGTCGGCGTCGTTCCTGATGTCCTTGGCGGTCATGTCGTGGTCCTTCCGGGATCCGTGGGGTGAGTGGTTCAGCAGGCCGAGCAGGTGCTGGAGGACGAGGAGGAGGTGCCGATCGAGCCGCTGGAGGCGCCCATCTCGGGGAGCGCCACGCCGTCGGCGACCTCGAGGGTCTCCAGCTCGTCGGCGTCGAAGCCCTC
>NZ_JBHWHX010000008.1:159660-178682 GCF_042732315.1 Streptomyces sp. NPDC059787 | reverse complement strand
CGAACGCGGTGTCGGCGTCGTTCCTGATGTCCTTGGCGGTCATGTCATGGTCCTTTCGTCGAATCGGGATTTCCCTGAACGGAATTCCCGAGGAATCGTGCTCCGGGATGATTCCCGGCCGCCTTCCGGAATGTTTTTCCTTTTCCGTCCGGCTGTGACATCCATATTGCTCGGCCACTCACCCGTGCGCCACCCCCTGCGGGCGTCGGCTGACATTTATCACGGCCCGGATGACGTTTCCCCGGTGCCCGGCTTTTCGTCGGGGGCCACCGGAAGTGCCCATTCGGGGCTGTTCACCATGTGCCATTCCTCGCCCGGCTCGGCGGGCATCGCGGACCCGGGCGCCGGCGTGCCCAGCAGGAAGTCGCCGACCGAGGACTCCCGCAGGTAGTCCAGGCCCAGCACGCGGGCGGACAGATCGGCGTCGCCGTTGCCCAGCCCGCAGGGCGCCAGGCCCATCGCCGTCGCGACCAGGTACATGGTCTGGTAGAGCACACCGGTGTGCCGCAGCGTCGTCGCGTACGCCATCGCCCGGTACTTCCACGCCATGCGCTGGAACCGCGAGGTCACCGTGAAGAGCACATCGGGGCGCACGTCGAACCCGACGGACCGTGACGCCACGCCCAGCAGCGCCCGCCGGTCGTCCTCCGCCCCGCTGACGAGGACCAGGCGGTGCGCGTACGAGTCGTAGTGGTAGACGCCCGGTGCGAGTCCCTCGCAGCGCAGCACCGTGACGTACAGCTCCAGTTCGTGGAGCGAGCCCCCGGCCGGATAGGGCCGCGAGACCACCTCGTCCTCGCCGGGACCGGGCGTGTGGTGGACGCGCACCCGCTGCACCCGGTACAGGAACTCGCCCAGCTCGCGCGCCGTCAACGCCCGCTCACCGAAGACGCGGTGGGAGCGGCGGCCCTCGACGGCGGCGGTCAGGGACGGGTCACGGGCGTCGATGTCCGCACGCCGGGGGCGGTGCAGCTCCGTCACGGGGCCGTCCGGCGCCGGCTTCACGGCGGGCAGCGGGTCGATCTGGCCCCGGTACGGGTAGGCCGCGCCGAAGGTCTCGTCGAAGCGGCCGGACCGGACGCGCGAGTGGAACAGCAGGTCGTGGAAGTCCCACTGGCGCAGCACCGGCTCGGTGTCGGACGCGAAGGTGCCGTCCGGGGCGGCGAGTTCGACGAAGCCGGTGCCGACGAGATGGGCCAGGACCGTGAGCGTCTCCGCCTCGCTCAGCCCGGTGCCCTCACCGGCCCGGACCGCCGGCCCCGGCTGCCCCAGCGCGGCGGCGAGTTCACGGGCGGCCCGGTCGGCGAGCACGGCCCGGAACTTCACCAGCGGTGACTCCAGTACGAGCACGCCCCCGCGCGTACGGCAGAGGGCGAACCGCGACAGACGGACCCGCGCGTCGGCGGGCACGGCCGCCGTACGGTGCCGGGCGTCCCGGGCAGTCGGCTCCAGCCGCACCAACTCCCGCCGCAGCGGCGGCTCGTCGTGCGTGAGCACGCTGTACGCCAGCAGGTGGCCGGCCCGCGCCAGCGCGGCGTCGGCCCGCTCCCGCGCGGCGCCGCCGAACCCCTCGTACAGCTCCTCGTACGGCACCGGGCCCCCGGCCAGCCGGCGCAGTACGGTGCGCAGGCCGCCGCGCACCGGGCGCAGCACGAGTGAGCTCTCGGGGCCGCGCAGCACCGCCGTGTCCGCGGTGTCGTCGAACGTGATCCGCACGTCCGTACGCAGCGCGCGGGCCGCGAACTCGGGCGGTTTCTCCGTGGACACGGGAATCATCAGGGCCTCCGTCAGAGGGATTCGCTGGAAGAACTCGACGAAATCCACTCTGACGCCCGCTACAACCTCTCCGCCCCGGCCGGCCGCACCGCATGACAGTCACCATTCCCGTTCGTGACCGAGGTCATGGAATGCGTGACACATGACAGGGGCGGACCGTCTCCGCTCGGACAATCGACGCCCGGAGCGCATGCTCGGAACAGGAATTCAACGGCCACCGCCCCAACGACAGAAGGACATTCCCGTGCTCACTCGTCGACATGCGATACGTCTCGGTATGACCACCGGCGCCGTCGGGGCGGTCGGCGCGGCGGGCGGGCTGTTCAGGACGCTCACCGCGGACGGGCCGGCCACCGTCCCCGTCGCCGCGACGGCGGCCCCGGCGGCCGAACCGTTCGCGGTGCCGCTGACCGTGCCGCCGGTGCTGGCCCCGTACCGCAGAACCGGACACGCCGACTACTACCGGATCACCATGCGCCGCACGAGCGCCGAGATCCTGCCCGGCACCCGCACCGACGTCCTGACGTACAACGGCTCCTTCACCGGCCCCACCATCCGCGCCCGCACCGGCCGCAGGACGGTGGTCCGGCACGTCAACGCGCTGGACATGCCGACATCGGTGCACCTGCACGGCGGCAACAACCCGGTGGAGCACGACGGCGGCATGATGGACACGATCGCGCCGGGACGCAGGCGCACCTACGTGTACGAGAACCGGCAGCCCGGCGCCACCCTGTGGATGCACGACCACGCCCACCACATGGAGTCCGAGCACGTCTACCGGGGACTGTCCGGGCTGTACCTGCTGCGCGACCCCGACGAGGACCGGCTCGGGCTGCCCTCCGGGAAGTACGACATCCCCCTGGTCCTGCGCGACGCGGACTTCGACGACGCCGCCGCCATGGTCTACACGATGGACGACGCGCAGAACCGCACGACGATCCTGGTCAACGGCCGGCCCTGGCCGTACCTGGGGGTCGAGGCCCGCAAGTACCGCTTCCGGCTGGTCAACTCGTGCAACCTGCGCATCTTCGTCCTGGCCCTGTCGGACGGCTCGGCCACCCAGCACCCCGTCCAGCAGATCGGCACCGACGGCGGGCTGCTCGCCGCCCCCGCCGAGACACCGGTGCTGGTCCTGTCGCCCGGTGAACGCATCGACTTCGTCGTCGACTTCTCGAAGTACGCGCCCGGGACGCGACTCACCCTCGCCAACATGCTGGGCCCCGGCCCCACCGAACTCGTCGGCCAGGTCATGCGGTTCGACATCGGTGAGCGGACCCCCGACCGCAGCCGGGTCCCGGACGCCCTCGCCACGCTGCCGCCCCTGCCGAAGCCCACCGTCGAGCGCACCTTCGAACTGAACATGGACGAGCCGGGCACCGGAGGCCACCGGGCGTACATCAACGGCAGGACCTTCGACCCGGACCGCATCGACACCCACGTCGAGTGGGGCAGCACCGAGGTGTGGACGGTCACCAACAGGAGCGCCACCGTTCCGCACAATTTCCATACACACCTGGTGCAGTTCCGCATTCTCGAACGCGACGGGCAGCCGCCGTATCCGGCCGAGACCGGATGGAAGGACACCGTGCTGCTCTTTCCCGGACAGACGGCGAAACTCCAGCTCACCTTCGATTCGCACCGAGGTGTCTATCCGTATCACTGCCACATGATCGACCACAGCGCCATGGGAATGATGGCGCAGATGAAGATCGCCTGATCTCCCGAAGGAATTCCGATGAGTTCCGACAGAAAGAAAGGAGGACCATGACCACCACCGGAACCCTCGCACACCCCTACGCCCGCCGGCTGCTCGCCGCACTGGAACGCGACCCCACCCGGGTCGTCGTGCACCGGCCCGACGCGGCCGTGACGGCGGGGGAGCTGCGCGCGTCCCTCCTGGGCAGCGCCGCCCTGCTGCGCTCCCTGCGGGTCGGCCCCGGCACCACGGTGGCCATCCTGACCGGCCCCAACCACCCGCTGATGCTCAGCGCCCGCTACGCCGTGCACCTGCTCGGCGCGACCTCGGTGTACGTCCGCTCGATGAACCCGCGCACGGACACCGAGACCTTCTCCCTCGCCACCCAGACCGAACTGCTGCGGGACCTCGCGGTGCCGCTGCTGCTGGTGGACGAGGAGGACGAGGAGAGCGCGGCCCGCGGCAGATGGCTGGCCCGCCGCCGGCCCGGACTCACCGTGCGGGCGATCCCGCGCACGGCGGACGGGCCCGGCACCGCACCGCCGGCCGGGCCGCCCCGGCCCGACGACCTGGCCGTCGTCGACTTCACCAGCGGCAGCACCGGCCGGCCCAAGATGGTCGCGCAGCGCCACGGCACCCGCGAACACCTCGTCCGACGCCTCGCCGACGGACTCGACCCACGGGGCCCGGCCACACTGCTCTCCGTCACCCCGGTCAGCCACACGACCGCGCCGATGGCCGACGCCGTGCTGTGCGGAGGCGGCACGGTGGTGCTCCACGACGAGTTCGACGCCGACGCCACCCTGGCGGCCATCGCCGAACACCGGGTCACCGACGCCTACCTGGCCGTACCGCACCTGTACCGGCTGCTCGACCACCCGCTGGTCACCTCGTACGACCTGTCCTCGCTGCGCCGCATCACCTACAGCGGCACCCCGGCCGCCCCCGAACGGGTCCGCGACGCGGTACGGCTCTTCGGCGACGTACTGATCCAGGTGTACGGCACCACGGAGGCCGGCGGCATCAGCAGCCTCACCCCGCTGGACCACCGGGAGCCCGAACTGCTCGGCTCGGTCGGCCGGCCCTTCCCCTGGGTGCGGGTGGAGATCCGCGCGCCCGGCACCGGCACCCCGCTGGGGCGCGGGCAGAGCGGCGAGATCTGGATCGACTCGCCGACGGTGTCCGCCGGTTACCTGGACGACGCGGAGCTGACCGCCGGCACGTACCGCGACGGCTGGCTGCGCACCGGCGACCTCGGGCACTGGGACCCGTACGGCTATCTGCGGCTGGACGGACGGGTGGGCGACGTCATCAAGCACGGCGGCCTCAAGCTCGACCCGGCCGCCATCGAGGCCGCGCTGCTCCGGCACCCCCAGGTGCGCCAGGCCGCGGTGTTCGGCGTCCGGGACGAGGACCTCGTGGAGCAGGTGCACGCCGCCGTCGAACTGCACTCGGGCGCCGGGCACACCTCCTGCGACCTGCGGGGCTACGTCGCGGCGACGCTCACCCCGGAGCACGCCCCGGTCAGCGTCTCCGTCTGGCCCGAACTGCCGCTCACCCCGTCCGGCAAACCCGACCGGACCCGGCTGCGCGGTGCGACCGCACCGGTGCGCGCGGCACCCCCGCCCGCCGCCGGGACGCGCGGCACCGGCCCACCCGACCCCGGCGCCGAGGTGGACGGCCCGCCCGGACACCACGCCCGCCGGCGCACCGATCCGCGCAACAGAAAGGGCACCCCATGACCGGATTCGGGCATTTCGCCAGGTCACTGCGGCTGCGGCGGCTCTACCGCCACAGCACGGCCGGCCTGATGATCACCCCTCTCGACCACTCGATCAGCGACGGGCCCGTGGTGCCCCGCGGCACGACCCTCGACCAGCTCGCCGGACAGCTCGCCGCCGGCGGCGCGGACGCGGTCGTCGTGCACAAGGGCAGCGTCCGCCACATCAGCCCGGAGCGGTTCGCCGCGATGTCGCTGATCATCCATCTCAACGCGTCCACCAGCCGGGCGCACGACCCCGACGCCAAGTACGTGGTGACCGAGGTCGAGGAGGCGCTCCGGCTCGGCGCGGACGCGGTGAGCGTCCACGTCAACGTCGGCTCGGACGACGAACGGCAGCAGATCGGCGACCTCGGACGGATCGCCGACGCCTGCGACCGGTGGAACCTGCCGCTGCTCGCCATGGTGTACCCGCGCGGCCCGCGGGTCACCGACCCGCGCGACCCGCAACTGGTGGCGCACGCCGTCACCGTCGCCTCCGACCTGGGCGCGGACCTGGTCAAGACCGTCTTCCTCGGCTCGACCGCGGAGATGCTCGACCTGACCGCGGCCTGTCCGGTGCCGGTGCTGGTCGCGGGCGGTCCCGCGATGCCCATCGAGGAGGACGTCCTCGCCTATGTCCGCGACGCCCTGGCCGGCGGCGCGGGCGGGGTGGCGATGGGCCGCAACATCTTCCGGGCCGCCGATCCCCGGCGGCTCGCCGCCAAGGTGGCCCGACTGATCCACCACTTCCCGGAGCAGCACTTCGGCGCGGTCGCCTTCCCCGCCGGGGCCGGCGCCCACCGGGACGAACGGCTGACCCCCGACCACCTGGACGACCCGGCGCCCCCGGCGGCGTCCGGCGCCTTCCCCGAGAACACCCGCCACCTCTCCGACCTTTCACATCCGACAGGAGGTCCGCACCATGACGGACGCAAAACTGTGCTGGCTTGACATCCGCGGCGCCGGCAACGCCACCGAAGCCGTCCTCGAAGAGGCCCTGCACCAGCGCATCGACGGCATCGTCGCCGCCGACCCGGCCGCCTTCGCCGGCCTGCCGCCCACCGTCCGCAAGGTCCTGCTCTTCGAGGACGGCACCGACGCCGTCCCCGCCGACCTCGGCGCCGCCGACCTGGTGGTCGTGCCGGGCCCCCGGGAGGAGCGCGCCGCGCTCCAGGAGGCCCACCCGGACGTCGAGTTCGGGCGGTACGTGGAGATCGTCGACGCCGACACGCTCGAGGACGCCTGCCTCGCGGCACGGCTGGAACCGTGGAGCGTCCTCGACTTCCGCGACCCCACCAAGATCCCGCTCGAGATCGTGATCGCGGCGGCCACCGGCGCCCCCGGCTCCATCATCACCACCGCCTCCAACACCGAGGAGGCCGAGATCGTCTACGGCGTCCTCGAACTCGGCTCGGACGGCGTGCTGATGCGGGCCAACACGGTCGGTGACGCCACCGCGCTGCGCACCGCCGCCAGCGCCCGCGGCGGCGAGATCGACCTGGTGGAGCTGACCGTCACCCACACCACCCACATCGGCATGGGCGAACGGGCCTGCGTCGACACCACGACCCACTTCCGCAAGGACGAGGGCATCCTGGTCGGTTCGCACTCCAAGGGCATGGTGCTGTGCGTCAGCGAGACCCACCCGCTGCCGTACATGCCGACCCGCCCGTTCCGGGTCAACGCCGGCGCCCTGCACTCGTACACCGTCTCGCAGGGCGGACGCACCCACTACCTGAGCGAACTCCACGCCGGCAGCAAGGTGCTGGCCGTCGACACCAAGGGCCGCACCCGGCCGGTCAGCGTCGGCCGGGTCAAGATAGAGACCCGCCCGCTCATCTCCATCGACGCGGTGGCCCCGAGCGGACAGACCGTCAACCTGATCCTCCAGGACGACTGGCACGTACGGGTCCTCGGTCCGGACGCCGTGGTCCTCAACTCCACCGAACTCAAGCCGGGCGACACGATCCTCGGGCACCTGCCGACCGCCGACCGCCATGTCGGCTACCCGATCGACGAGTTCTGCCTGGAGAAGTGAGTCCCGCACGATCCCGTACACCCCTCGCGCCCGTGCCCGTACGGGCGTGACGAGCAGGCGCACCATCCCGCCCCGCCCCGGCACCCACCGTGCCGGGGCAGGCGCGCGTCCGCTCACAACAGCCCGTGTTCCCCGGCGATGCGCGCCGCGTCGAACCGGTTGCGCCCCCCGAGCTTCTTGATGGCCGCCGACGTCAGATTGCGTACCGTGCCCGCCGCCAGGTACAGCTCTCCCGCGATCTCCTTCACGGTCGCCCCGCCGGCCGTCAGCCGCAGCACGTCCACCTCCCGCACGCTCAGCATCGTCTCCCCGACCGCCACCGGCCGCAGCAGCGAGGGGTCGACGGTCAGACAGCCGCCCGCCACCCCCATCAGCGTCGTCACCAGCTGGGGCAGCCGGGCGTTCTTCGGTACGACACCGAGCGCGCCGGCCGCCACCGCCCGGTCCACCACCGACGGCGTGGCCGCCCCCACCATCAGCGCGACCCCGCACTTGGGGTGGTGACTGCGTACGTCGGTGGCGGTGCGCAGAGCCCTGCCGGCCATGGTGGACTCGCCGAGCAGCAGGACGGTGGGCCGGTGCCGCTCCACCGCCGGCAGCACGGCGTCGCACGACGTGGCCAGCCCGACCACCTCCAGTCCGTCGACGCCGTTGAGCGTCTCGGCGAAGGCCTCCAGGACGAGTTGGTGATCACCTGCGACGACTACCCGTATCGACATGCTGAACCCCCGTGCGGACGAACGGTGAGAAGGACTCGTGGAAACCAGGCCCCAGGGCCTGCGTGCCGTGTGTGGCGGACCGTCGGCCACTGGGACCGTCAATGACTCTCGTGCGAGCGGGCGAACCGTTCGATCAGCCGGTCCGCGACCGACTGCGCAGCCCGCTCGTGACCGGCGCCGTCGTGCTCCGGGTCGATCTCGATGTGCTCGGCCCCGGCCGGCAGGGCCGCCGCGACGACGGCCGAGACGGCGCGGAAGTCCCGGGCCAGGTCCCCGCTGCCGGGACCCGACGGGATCACCACGACGCACGCGGCCACCGGGCCGAGGTCGCCGGCGATCTGACGGGGCAGGGCGCGCAACGTCTCCGGCCGTGTGACGTCCACCTGGTAGGGAAGCGCGACCAGTCCGATATCGGCCAGTTCCTTGCAGAGGAACGCCGCGTTGGTGGCCGCGTCGTCGTCGCGTCCCGGATGACCCGCGCCGACCACCGCCACCGCCGCGCCCGCCGCGCTCAGCCGGGTGGCCACACTGCGGCCGACGCCGGTGGTCGCGTCCATGACGAGCACGACACAGCCGTTCAACGGAGGGACGACAAACGCGACTGTGTGCGACACCGGAACTCCTGAGCAGGTAGCGTGGCGAGAACGTGAAGGATCTACGGGGGATGCTTCGCCGGGCGTGCGGTGCCTCCCCCGTGCCGCGCCGCAGACGTCCGGCCCGGTGTGGCGCCCGGTCCGGACATGTGGTTCAAGGGGGAAACACCACGTGGAAGACGCATCTCCACTCGATCAGCGAACGCTTGCCGTCTACCGCGCGATCCTGTTCCACAAGGAACACGATCCGGCCAGACTCGCCGCCCTCCTCGGCATCGCCGCCGGAGAGGTGGAGGAGGCACTCGCCCAGCTGTCCGAGCTGTCCCTCCTCGCCCCGTCCCGGGACTCGCCCGGAGCGCTGCGCGCGGTGAACCCGTCGCTGGGCCTGAAGGTCCTGCTCCAGCGGGAACAGGACGAACTGGCCTACCGGCAGCAGCGCATCGAGCAGAACCGGGCCGCGCTGGCCGCGCTCGCCGCCGAGTACACGGCGTCGAGCCGGTCCGGTCCCGACGGCACCGAGGAGCTCGACGACGTCGACGACATCCGCATCCGCCTGGAGGCCCTGGCCGAGGGGTGCCGGCACGAGGCCCTGGCGTTCCACCCCGTGGGCGGACTCACCGCGGAGTCGATCGAGGCGGCCCGCCCGCTGAACGAACGGGCGCTCGCCCGCGGGGTCCGGTTCCGTTCGATCTACCTCGACAGCATCACCAACGACCGGGTGACCAGGGAACACGCCCAGTGGATGGCCGACCACGACAGCGAGATCCGTACGGCCCCGACCCTGCCGATGCGCCTGCTGATCGTCGACACCACCACCGCGGTGGTGGCGGGACTGCCCGGTCAGACGGGCCCCTCGGCGCTGCTGTTCAGCAACCCGCCCGTGGTGCTCGCCATGCGGGCGCTGTTCGAGGCGTACTGGGAGCACGCGACCCCGTTCCATCAGGAGTCCTCCGTCAAGGACGACGCCCACGGGCTCACCGCGCAGGAGCGCAAACTGCTCCAGCTCCTGGCCACGGGCCTCACCGACGAGGCGGTGGCGCGGACGCTCGGGATCGGGGTGCGCACGGAGCGGCGGATCATGGCCGAGCTGATGGACCGGCTCGGCGCCTCCAGCAGGTTCGAGGCGGGCGTGCAGGCGGCTCGCCGGCAGTGGATCTGAGACGCGGCGTCCGGCGCCCCGCCCGGCAGGGCGGTCACGGCCGGACCGGCGGGGCGGGCCAGGTGAAGTCGTCGGGCCGGTCGACGGGCGGGGCGGGCCAGGTGAAGTCGTCGGGCCGGTCGACGGGCGGGGCGGGCCAGGTGAAGTCGTCGGGCCGGTCGCCGAGCGGGGTGGGCCAGGTGAAGTCCTGGGTGGTGGCCATCGCCTCCCGCCCGGCCGCGCCGGCGGCCTGGGCGGGCACCGCCCAGGCGAGGGTCGCCAGGACGGCGGTGGTGAGGACGGTGGCCGCGGTACAACGGTTGGTACGGATCATGCTGGTCTCCATTCCATGCGTAAGCCAGTGCCGTTGCGACGGTGCGCATGGAGCCAGTGGTGCCTTCAGCTCCCCCGGGCCGGTCCGCGTTCCTCGTGCTTTCCGGCCGCTGCTAAGAGAGAACCATCACGCCACCCCCGCTGTCCGCATCCGGCCAGGCCAGGAAGCTGCCTGGCAGGGAGTTGCCCACGCGGCGGAGGCGGTCCGCGGCACCGCCTACCCTTAGGGGCATGAGCAGCATCGACCGGAGCCAGTCAGTGGGCGGCACGCGCACCTACGAAGTACGCACCTACGGGTGCCAGATGAACGTCCACGACTCCGAGCGATTGTCCGGGCTGCTGGAGGACGCGGGTTACGTCCGCGCCCCCGAGGGCTCCGACGGCGACGCGGACGTCGTCGTCTTCAACACCTGCGCCGTCCGGGAGAACGCCGACAACAAGCTGTACGGCAACCTCGGCCACCTCGCCCCGAAGAAGGCGAGCCGCCCCGGCATGCAGATCGCGGTCGGCGGCTGCCTCGCGCAGAAGGACCGCGACACCATCGTGAAGCGTGCCCCCTGGGTCGACGTCGTCTTCGGCACGCACAACATCGGCAAGCTGCCCGTCCTCCTGGAGCGCGCCCGCGTGCAGGAGGAGGCGCAGGTCGAGATCGCCGAGTCGCTGGAGGCGTTCCCCTCCACGCTGCCCACCCGGCGCGAGAGCGCCTACGCGGCCTGGGTGTCCATCTCCGTCGGCTGCAACAACACCTGCACCTTCTGCATCGTCCCGGCGCTGCGCGGCAAGGAGAAGGACCGCCGCCCCGGCGACATCCTCGCCGAGATCGAGGCCCTGGTCGCCGAGGGCGTCTCCGAGATCACCCTGCTCGGCCAGAACGTCAACGCGTACGGGTCCGACATCGGCGACCGCGAGGCGTTCAGCAAGCTGCTGCGGGCCTGCGGGAAGATCGACGGCCTGGAGCGCGTCCGCTTCACCTCGCCGCACCCGCGCGACTTCACCGACGACGTCATCGCCGCCATGGCCGAGACGCCGAACGTCATGCCGCAGCTCCACATGCCCCTGCAGTCCGGCTCCGACCCGGTGCTGAAGGCGATGCGCCGCTCCTACCGGCAGGAGCGCTACCTCGGGATCATCGAGAAGGTCCGCGCCGCCATCCCGCACGCGGCGATCAGCACCGACATCATCGTGGGCTTCCCCGGCGAGACCGAGGAGGACTTCGAGCAGACCCTGCACGTGGTGCGCGAGGCCCGCTTCGCGCAGGCGTTCACCTTCCAGTACTCCAAGCGGCCCGGCACCCCGGCCGCCGAGATGGACGGCCAGATCCCCAAGAAGGTCGTCCAGGAGCGCTACGAGCGTCTCGTCGCCCTCCAGGAGGAGATCTCCTGGGAGGAGAACAAGAAGCAGGTCGGACGCACCCTGGAGCTGATGGTCGCCGAGGGCGAGGGCCGCAAGGACGGCACCACCCACCGCCTCTCCGGCCGCGCCCCCGACAGCCGCCTGGTGCACTTCACCAAGCCGGAGCAGGAGGTGCGCCCCGGCGACGTGGTCACCGTCGAGATCACCTACGCCGCCCCGCACCACCTCCTCGCCGAGGGCGCGGTGCTCGATGTGCGCCGCACCCGCGCGGGGGACGCCTGGGAGAAGCGGAACACCGAGAAGGCGGCGCGGCCCGCGGGCGTGCTGCTCGGCCTGCCCAAGGTGGGTGTCCCCGAGCCGCTGCCGGCGGTCACCGGGGGCTGCGCCGTCGACTGACCGGACCGTGACGGGGGGACGCATGGTTCATCGGGTCGTCGTGGAGGAGCCGCACGACGCGCACCACCACGTACTACGTGGAGATCAAGGGCGGACCGGTCACCCACCGCCTGCGGTACGCGTCCGGAGCACGGACGGCCCGTGAGGCGGGGGCGCCGTTCCGGGCCGCCGCAGTAGGCTGTTGATCATGCTTGTCGCCGCCGCAGTCTGCCCGTGCCCGCCACTGCTCGTGCCGGAGGTCGCCACAGGGGCCGCCCCCGAACTGGACACCGCGCGGGCCGCGTGCACGGACGCGCTGGGCGTGCTCGCCGCCGCCCGGCCCGATCTGCTCGTGGTCGTCGGACCGGGGGACGGTGCCGGGCCCGAGACCTATCCGGAGGGCACCCCGGGATCCTTCCGGGGCTTCGGTGTCGGCCTGGACGTACGGCTGGGACAGGGCGAGGGCGCACCCGGGCGGGAACTCCCGTACGGGCTGGCCGTGGGTGCCTGGCTGCTGGACCGCACCGGATGGGCGGACGCCCCCGTGGAGGGACTGGCCGTGGGGGAGTCCCTCACGGCCGAGCGGTGCGCCGAGGCGGGGGAGGCCCTCGCCGGCCGGGCGGAGCGGGTCGCGCTGCTGGTGATGGGCGACGCCAGCGCCTGCCGCACACTGAAGGCACCCGGCTACCTCGACGAGCGCGCGGCCCCCTTCGACGCGGAACTCGCACGCGCACTGGGCACGGCCGACACCGGAGCGCTGCGAGCGCTGGACACCGAACTGGCCCACGAACTGAAGGTCTCCGGCCGGGCCCCCTGGCAGGTACTCGCCGGCGCGGCGACCGGAAACCCGAACCTGGAAGGCACGCTGCTCCACGAGGACGCCCCCTATGGAGTCGGCTACCTGGTGGCCACCTGGGTGTAGGCGGCCATCGCCGGGAGCCCGGACCCGGAAGGCGCGCTGCTCCAGGAGAGGGCTTCCTACGGGGTCGGCCGCCGCGTGGCTGCTCGGGTGGAGGCGGGCTGCCGCCAGGAGAACGCGGCGGACGGCCGGGAGCTCTCGGTGCGCTCCGCGGCCGTCCGCCGGTGTGCCGCTCAGGAAGTGGGCGGCGGCCCGGCCGGCGGCGTGGTCGTGCCGCCCGCGCCCGAGCCGGGGTCGTTCTTGTGCGCGAGTCGGTCCACGGCGCCCTTGGCCTTGCCCGTACCCGTCTGGATGCGGTCGCTGTACTTGCCCTTGGTCCGCTCGTCGACAGTCCGCGCTGCTTTGTCCAGGCCGTGCTGGATCCTGTCCTCGTGCTGGTGCGCGAGGTCGGAGACCTTGTCCTTGGCCGGGCCGAGTCTGGCCTTCAGATTGTCCAGGAGACCCATGATGTACCTTCCCTCGCGGCCGTCTACGTGCGGGCGCCCTCACCGGTCTCGCTGCCGGCCGCCTCGGCGGACTGCTGCTTGGGGATCTCGACGGTGTCGGTGCCGGTGACCTCGCCGGCCTCGTTCTCCGCCGGCCCGGTGGTCTCCGGCGCCTCGGCCGACCCCTTCGGCTCCGCGGCCCCGGCCGCGCTCTCCGCGTCGGCCCCGGCCGCCGCTTCGCCGGCCCGGACCTCGGCGGTCCGCGTCTCCTCCGTGGCCTTCGACCTCCGAAAAAGCCGTGCAAAAACGCCCATATCCACTCCATACGTTACTCGTGCGGGCGAAATCCCGCGTTGCCCGGTGCGTCCGTTCGTGTGACCCGGGCCGCCGCCCCTGTGATCCGGCGGCAGGAACCTCGCAACGGGCAACGACCCGGCGACCGTCGCGTCACGTAACCCGTTCGAGAGCCGGACGGGAGGTTTGCGAGACTGGATCAGTGAGCAGCGCACCCCTCGCCCCCCGCGTCATCGCCGTCGTCGGTCCCACCGCGGCCGGAAAGTCCGATCTGGGCGTATTCCTGGCCCGGCGGCTCGGCGGCGAAGTCGTCAACGCCGACTCCATGCAGCTCTACCGGGGGATGGACATCGGCACCGCCAAGCTGACGCCCGAGGAGCGCGGCGGCGTCCCGCACCACCTGCTCGACATCTGGGACGTCACCGTCACCGCGTCCGTCGCCGAGTACCAGCGGCTGGCCCGGGAGCGGATCGACGCGCTGCTCGCCGAGGGACGCTGGCCCGTCCTCGTCGGCGGTTCCGGCCTCTACGTCCGCGGCGCCGTCGACAACCTGGAGTTCCCCGGCACCGACCCCGAGGTCAGGGCCCGCCTGGAGGAGGAGCTCACGCTGCGCGGCCCGGGGGCGCTGCACGCGCGCCTCGCCGTGTCGGATCCGGAGGCCGCGCGGGCGATCCTGCCGAGCAACGGCCGCCGTATCGTCCGCGCGCTCGAGGTCATCGAGATCACCGGAAGACCCTTCACGGCCAACCTCCCCGGCCACGACTCGGTCTACGACACCCTCCAGATCGGCGTCGACGTGGCCCGCCCCGAGCTGGACGAGCGGATCGCCCGCCGGGTCGACCGGATGTGGGAGGCCGGCCTCGTGGAGGAAGTGCGCGCACTGGAGGCGCAGGGGTTGCGCCAGGGGCGTACGGCGTCGCGCGCGCTCGGCTACCAGCAGGTGCTCGCGGCGCTCGCCGGGGAGTGCACCCTCGAAGAGGCGCGGTCCGAGACCGTTCGTGCCACCAAGCGCTTCGCGCGCCGTCAGGATTCATGGTTCAGGCGCGATCCCCGGGTGCACTGGTTGAGTGGGGCCGCGGCGGACCTGACGGAACTTCCGCAGCTCGCGTTGTCGTTGGTCGAACGACCGGTTACAGCCTGATCACGTCCTGGCATCGGGACGCCCAGGCCGTCATCCGGGCCTGTGACGCCGTGCCATCATCGAGCTTCGATCGACCAGTGGAGTCCTAGTTGGGAGGGCGCGTGGCGATGGAGGCCGGCCCTCGCGACACCGCACACGGCACCGAACACCTCACCACCGAGCGGGGTGCCCCGGAGCAGGAGACGACCGACCGCCTCAGTCCGGACGGACCGGACGAGACGCAGGGCGGTGTGACCGACGACGGCCCCGAGCCGGACGAGATGTTCGCGGGCGGTGACGAGGTCGAGGTCGAGCTGCGCCCGCAGCGCCGGCTGCGCATCTGGCAGCTCGCGCCGATCGTCGGGCTGGCCGCGGTCGGCTCCCTGATGTTCGCCTTCCCGCTCGCCTTCGACTTCGGAGACAGCGGCGCCGTGATCGCCATGCTGGGGCTGCTGATCTGCTCCTGCGCGGCCGGCTGGGGCATGATGGCCGCCCGCAGGGTGGGCTCCACCTGGCCGGGCCTGCCGGCCCGGGGCTCCGGACGCAGACCCGACTGGCGGGTGGTGACCGCCTACGCCGTGATGGTCGCCGCGGTGGTGGCCCTGGCGGTCTGGCGGGTGGCCAGGCTCCGCTGAGAGCGCCCCGAAGGGGTGCGGGGCCGTATCGATGTGCGGCTCCGCCGCGTGGGCGCGGTCAACTCCCACCGGGCCCGCACGGGATCGACCAGCCGCCCCACCTCCCTCCGACGCCCCCCGACAGGGTGTTCTCGTACGATCGAGGAATGAGCACGCGGATCGCCTTCCTCAAGGGCCACGGCACGGAGAACGACTTCGTGATCGTCCCGGACCCCGAGAACGCCATCGACCTGTCCCCGGCCGCCGTCGCCGCCCTGTGCGACCGCCGCGCGGGCATCGGCGGCGACGGACTGCTGCACGTGGTGCGGTCCGCGGCCCACCCCGAGGCGCGGGCCATGGCCGCCGAGGCCGAGTGGTTCATGGACTACCGCAACGGCGACGGATCGATCGCGGAGATGTGCGGCAACGGAGTGCGGGTGTTCGCGCGCTACCTCCAGCGCGCCGGACACGTGTCCGCGGGAGACACCGCGATCGCCACGCGCGGGGGAGTGAAGACCGTACACATCGCCAAGACCGCGTCCGGCGGCGGCTCCGCCGCGGGTGACATCACGGTCGGAATGGGCCGGGCACTGCTCCCCGAGGGTGACGTCACCGTGACCGTCGGCGGGCGGAGCTGGCCCGCGCGGAACGTGAACATGGGCAACCCGCACGCCGTGGCCTTCGTGGACGACCTCGCCCACGCGGGCGACCTGTACACCCCGCCCCCCTTCAGCCCGGCCGCCGCCTACCCGGACGGCGTGAACGTGGAGTTCGTCGTCGACCGCGGCCCGCGGCACGTGGCGCTGCGGGTGCACGAGCGCGGCTCCGGCGAGACCCGCTCCTGCGGCACGGGCGCGTGCGCGGTCGCCGTGGCCACCGCCCGCCGCGACGGCGCCGACCCGAAGGTCACCGGCGCCCCCGCGACGTACACCGTCGATGTGCCCGGCGGCACCCTCGTGATCACCGAACGGCCCGACGGCGAGATCGAGATGACCGGTCCGGCGGTGATCGTCGCCGAGGGCGTGATCGAGCCCGAGTGGCTGGAGAACGCCCTGCGCTGACCGGAGCGCCGGCTCGGTATCGCAGCTTCCGTCCTGCCGGACGGAAACATCCGCAGGGCCGGAAGAGCACTCGCCTTCAAGATCATGGAGGACTCCGGCCCGATGGCGTGAAAAGGACCTCCGGTCGACCTTCCCTCGATGGGGTGATCCGTTTCACGCTCGGCCGGAGGCGGTCAGCCGGAGGGGGTCCGGCTCGGTAGCATCAAGCACCGGCCCGGACGGGGGGGCGAACGCCGTCTCCCGAGCCCGAGTCCGCCCTGGGGCACGCCGTCCGCCGGTCCACGCAGCCGGAGGTGCCCATGAACGCGGAGGCCGTGAACCCTGCGACCCCAGGCCCTGTGACATCTGGTCACGTCACACCCACGGGGTCGCGCAGGAAGTCCCGCCCCCGGCTCGACCTGCGCCGGCTGGGCCGTGCCGCGCTGCTCGGCCCCGCCGCCCGCGACCGGCTCCCCGACGCCATCGGACACGTGGTGGACGCCCACCGCGCCCACCATCCCGACGCCGATCTCGAACCCCTGCGCCGTGCCTACCTGTTGGCCGAGTCCTCCCATCGCGGCCAGATGCGCAAGAGCGGCGAGCCGTACATCACGCACCCGCTCGCGGTGACCCTGATCCTCGCCGAACTCGGTGCCGAGACCACGACGTTGACCGCCTCCCTGCTCCACGACACCGTCGAGGACACGGAGGTGACGCTGGATCAGGTGGGCGAGCAGTTCGGCGAGGAGGTCCGCTACCTCGTCGACGGCGTCACCAAGCTGGAGAAGGTCGACTACGGCGCCGCCGCCGAGCCCGAGACCTTCCGCAAGATGCTCGTCGCCACCGGCAACGACGTCCGTGTGATGTCGATCAAACTCGCCGACCGGCTGCACAACATGCGCACCCTCGGCGTGATGCGTCCCGAGAAACAGGAACGCATCGCCAAGGTGACACGTGACGTCCTGATCCCGCTCGCCGAACGGCTCGGCGTCCAGGCGCTCAAGACGGAACTGGAGGACCTGGTCTTCGCGATCCTCCACCCCGAGGAGTACGAGCACACACGCGAGTTGATCGTCCGCAACGCCGCCCGCGCGGACGACCCGCTCGCCGAAGTCGCCGACGACGTGCGCAAGGTGCTCCGCGAGGCCGACATCACCGCCGAAGTCCTCATCCGCCCGCGTCACTTCGTCTCCGTGCACCGCGTGTCCCGCAGACGCGGTGCACTGCGCGGCGCCGACTTCGGCCGTCTGCTGGTGCTGGTGAACGAGGACGCCGACTGCTACGGCGTCCTGGGCGAGCTGCACACCTGCATGACGCCCGTGGTCTCGGAGTTCAAGGACTTCATCGCCGTACCGAAGTTCAACCTGTACCAGTCGCTGCACACCGCAGTGGCCGGTACGGACGGACAGGTCGTCGAGGTCCTCATCCGCACCCACCAGATGCACAAGGTCGCCGAGGCCGGGGTCGTCGCCCTCGGCAACCCCTACGCCGCACCGCCGGAGGAGCAGTCCGCGAGCGACGGCGAACGCGTCGACCCCACCCGGCCCGGCTGGCTCTCCCGGCTGCTCGACTGGCAGCGGGCCGCGCCCGACCCCGACACCTTCTGGTCCACCCTGCGCGAGGACCTCGCCCAGGACCGTGAGATCACCGTGTTCCGCCCCGACGGGGGCACACTGGGCCTGCCCGAGGGGGCGACCTGTGTGGACGCCGCCTACGCGCAGTACGGCGAGGACGCCCACGCGTGCATCGGGGCCAGGGTCAACGGCCGGCTGGCGACACTGAGCACCGTCCTCAAGGACGGCGACACCGTTCAGTTGCTGATGGGGCAGGACGCGGCCTCCGAGCCCTCCAGGGAGTGGCTGGAGCACGCCCACACCCCCGCCGCGCGCATCGCCATCCAGCGGTGGCTGACCGCCCACCCCGCACAGGACGAGGCGTCCGGGGCCGTACCGGAGGAGGCCGCCCGGCCCCTCACCGACGACCCCGTCCCGTCACCGGCTCCGGACGCCCCGGCCCCCGGCCGTCCCACGGCCGCCCGGGTTCTGGCCGACCGGGCCGGCGCGACCGTACGGCTCGCCGGCTGCTGTACGCCCGTACCGCCCGACGAGGTGACCGGTTTCGCCGTGCGCGGGGGAGCGGTCACCGTGCACCGGGTCGAGTGCGCCGGGGTGGCGCGCATGAAGAGCGCGGGGCGCGCGGAGGTCGGCGTGCGCTGGGGGGAGGGCGCCGAGTGCCGGGTCACGCTGGTCGCGGAGTCCTTCGTCCGTCCGCATCTGCTCGCGGACCTCACCGAGGCCATGGCCCTCGAAGGCGCCGAGATCGTCTCCGCGACCGTCGAACCCCCGGACCGCCAGCAGGTGCGGCACACCTACACCGTGCAACTGCCGGACGCCGCCCACCTGCCCGTCCTCATGCGCGCGATGCGCAACGTGGCCGGTGTGTACGACGTGAGCCGGGCCCAGCGGCAGGCGCCGGGCGCCTGACCGAGGCGCGGGGCGTCCGAGCGGCGGTGTGATTACCCGATCGGGTGGGCCGAAAGCGCGCCGTCACCACAGCACACGCGCACGCTGATAGCCGTGGTGAATGCCGACCCCCCACGCTCCCGGCCCTCACGACCGGCCGCCCGCCGACCACGACCCCCGGCCCGAGACACCCCACAGCCACCCGCCCCAGGCCCGGACGACACCCAGCCACGTCCCGCACGGCCAGCCGCCCCCGAGCCACGGCCTCCGGCCCGAGACACCCCACAGCCACCCGCCCCAGGCCCGGACGACACCCAGCCACGTCCCGCACGGCCAGCCGCCCCCGAGCCACGGCCTCCGGC
>NZ_JBHWHX010000008.1:15417-159562 GCF_042732315.1 Streptomyces sp. NPDC059787 | reverse complement strand
GCCCGAGACACCCGACAGCGACGTCTCCCCTGACCGGACCACATCCAGCCGGCACCTGCACGGCCAGTCGCCGCTCGACCGAGGCTCCCGGGCCCAGGTCCCTGACGGCCACGCGTCCCAGGGCCGGCCGGCGCACAGCCACCGCCCCCAGGCCCAAGCGCACCAGCGGACTGCTCAGTCCCAGGCACCGCGCAGGCACGCCGTCCAGGCCCAGGCGTCCCGCAGCCAGGCCGCCCGGGGCCGGAGCGCCCGCGCCGGGGGAGGTCACGTGCGGCGGCGTCGGGCGGTCGCCGCGTTGTTCGCCTCCGCCGTCTCCGTCTGCCTCGTCGCCGCGAGTGCCCCCGCCGTCCCCCTCGGCGTCGGTGACCGGCTCTTCCCGTACCTGGGCAACCCCGGGTACGACGTGCTGTCGTACGACATCGCTCTCGGCTACCCCGGGCGCAACGACCGGCCACTCGAAGCCGTCACCACGATCGACGCCCGCCTCACCGCCGACCTGGACCGGATCAACCTCGACTTCGCCCACGGCACGGTCCACTCCGTCGATGTCGACGGTGATCCGGCCGGTTTCACCAGTGCCGGAGAGGACCTGGTGATCACACCCGAGGACCACCTGGACGAGGGCGAGCGGGCCCGGATCACCGTCCGGCACACCAGCGACCCCGTGGCCGCCGAGGACCGCGAGGGCGGCTGGGTGCGCACCGCCGACGGCCTCGCCATGGCCAACCAGGCCGACGCCGCCCACCTGGTGTTCCCGTGCAACGACCACCCCTCGGACAAGGCGATGTTCACCTTTCGGATCACCGCCCCCGACGGCCACACGGTCGTCGCAGGCGGTCTGCCGGCCGGCGTCGGCCGCACGCGCGGGGCCGCCACCTGGACGTACCGGACCCGCCACCCCATGGCCACCGAACTCGCGCAGGTCTCCATCGGCCGTTCCACCGTCCTGCACCGCGCCGGGCCGCACGGACTGCCCCTGCGGGACGTCGTGCCCACCGCGCACCGCGGGAAGCTCGAACGATGGCTGGCGAAGACCCCCGCCCAGATCTCCTGGATGGAGGAGAGGGCCGGCCGCTACCCGTTCGAGACCTACGGCCTGCTCCTCGCCGACGCGTCCACCGGCTTCGCGCTGGAGACCCAGACCCTCTCCCTCTTCGAACGCGACCTGTTCACCGATCCGGCCCTCCCCGCCTGGTACGTCGAGTCGATCATGGTGCACGAGCTGGCCCACCAGTGGTTCGGCGACAGCGTCAGCCCTCGCACCTGGTCCGACCTGTGGCTCAACGAAGGCCACGCCACCTGGTACGAGGCGCTGTACGCGCAGGAGCGGGGCGGCGGAACCCTCGAGGCCCGGATGAAGGCCGCCTACGAGGCATCCGACGGCTGGCGCGCGGCCGGCGGACCGCCCGCCGCGCCCAAGCCCCCGGAGCCCGGCCGGAAGATCGGCATCTTCCGGCCGAACATCTACTCCGGTGCCGCCCTCGTGCTGTACGCCCTGCGCGAGGAGATCGGCCGCACCGCCTTCGAACGCCTGGAGCGCGACTGGGTCACCCGCCACCGCGACGGCACCGCCTCCACCTCCGACTTCGTCCGGCTGGCGTCCCGCACCGCCGGACGCGACCTGACCGGCTTCCTGCACCCCTGGCTGTACGGGGCCACGACCCCGCCGATGCCCGGCCACCCGGAATGGAAGTCCGCGGCCCGGTCCGCGACACCCGCCCGGCGGCCGGTCACGCCCGCGCATCGACCGGGCGCGGGCCGGGAATAACACGGTGACGAGACGGGCCGTACCGTGCGACCATCGTCAGGTCCGCACAGCACGGGACACGGGAATCTCCCGGGCCTCCCGGACGTTGTGGACAGTGACGGAGGGTCCCACGGACCGGCTCCGTCGCCGCATACGGTTACCCAACGACGTAAGGACCCAATGACCTCCTCTTCTTCCCCTTCCCAGGACACCAAGCGCTTCGCGCACACCTACCCCGAGGGTCTTCGGGCCGATGCCCTGATGGAAGAGGACGTCGCCTGGAGCCTCGATGTCGACGGAGAGCGGGACGGCGACCAGTTCGACCGCTCCGAGCGTGCGGCCCTGCGCCGTGTCGCGGGCCTCTCCACCGAGCTCGAGGACGTCACCGAGGTCGAGTACCGGCAGCTCCGCCTGGAGCGGGTCGTGCTCGTCGGTGTGTGGACCTCGGGAACCGTGCAGGACGCGGAGAACTCCCTGGCCGAGCTCGCCGCCCTCGCGGAGACGGCCGGCGCCCTCGTCCTCGACGGTGTGATCCAGCGCCGCGACAAGCCCGACGCCGCCACCTACATCGGCTCCGGCAAGGCGCAGGAGCTGCGCGACATCGTGCTCGACACGGGCGCGGACACCGTGATCTGCGACGGTGAGCTCAGCCCCGGCCAGCTGATCCACCTCGAGGACGTCGTCAAGGTCAAGGTCATCGACCGTACGGCCCTGATCCTGGACATCTTCGCCCAGCACGCCAAGTCCCGCGAGGGCAAGGCGCAGGTCGCGCTCGCGCAGATGCAGTACATGCTGCCGCGACTGCGCGGCTGGGGTCAGTCGCTGTCCCGGCAGATGGGCGGCGGCAAGGGCGGCGGCCTCGCCACCCGTGGTCCCGGTGAGACCAAGATCGAGACGGACCGGCGACGGATCCGCGAGAAGATGGCGAAGATGCGCCGGGAGATCGCGGAGATGAAGACCGGCCGCGAGATCAAGCGTCAGGAGCGCAGGCGCCACAAGGTGCCGTCCGTGGCCATCGCGGGCTACACCAACGCCGGCAAGTCCTCGCTGCTCAACCGCCTCACGGGCGCGGGCGTCCTGGTCGAGAACGCCCTGTTCGCGACCCTCGACCCGACCGTGCGCCGGGCCGAGACCCCCAGCGGGCGGCTGTACACGCTGGCCGACACCGTCGGGTTCGTCCGGCACCTGCCGCACCACCTGGTCGAGGCGTTCCGCTCCACGATGGAGGAGGTCGGCGACGCCGACCTGATCCTGCACGTGGTGGACGGTTCGCATCCGGTCCCCGAGGAGCAGCTGGCCGCCGTGCGCGAGGTGATCAGGGACGTCGGCGCCACCGACGTACCCGAGATCGTCGTGATCAACAAGGCCGACGCGGCCGACCCGCTGACCCTTCAGCGGCTGCTGCGGACGGAGAAGCGCTCCATCGCGGTCTCGGCCCGCACCGGCCGGGGCATCACGGAGCTGCTCGCACTGATCGACAACGAGCTGCCCCGCCCGTCCGTGGAGATCGAGGCGCTCGTGCCGTACACCCACGGCAAGCTGGTCGCCCGCGCCCATGACGAGGGCGAGGTGATCTCCGAGGAGCACACCCCGGAGGGCACCCTGCTCAAGGTCCGGGTGCACGAGGAGCTGGCGGCGGAACTCACGCCGTACGTTCCGACCCCGGCCGGCTGATCCCGCACGGCAGAGCGAAGGCCCGCCCCCTGCTCACGGCAGGGGGCGGGCCTTCGTCATGCGCGGATCACTGACCGCCGTAGGTCTTGCTCATGTTCTGGTACAGCGCCTCGGCGTCCTCGCCGAGCTGCGGGCCCGCCAGCCAGGTGTTGTCCATCGGGCCGATCGAGGTGTTGGAGACCAGCACCGTCTTGCCGTTCAGCACCCGGAACCAGCCGCCGCCGGACGAGCCGCCGGTCATGGAGCAGCCGATGCGGTACATCGTCGGCAGACCGGAGCCGAGCGAGAACCGGCCCGGAGCGTCGAGGCACTTGAACATCTGCAGGCCGTCGTAGGGCGGCGCGGCCGGGTAGCCCCAGGCGCCCATCTCGCCGGCCTCCGCCGCGGACGGCGCGGAGAAGTCCACGTCCAGCGCGGCGCCGACCGTCTCCTCCAGGGACTTGGCGCCCTGCTCCGGCTTCACGTGCAGCACCGCGTAGTCGTACGCCGCTCCGTCGCCGCCGGACTGCGAACCGCCCTGGATCCAGCCGTTGGACGTCGAGGCCCAGTCCGCCCACCAGTTGCCGTAGGGGGCGATCTCGGTGGCGCTCGCGCTGCCCAGGTCCGCCGCGGACCGACCGAGGTCGTTGTAGGCCGGTACGAAGACGAGGTTGCGGTACCAGCCGCCGTTGCCGCCGGCGTGGACGCAGTGTCCGGCCGTCCAGACGAGATTGGACCTGCCCGGGTGGTTCACGTCCTTGATCACGGTGCCGGAGCAGACGGCGGGGCCCTCCGGGGAGTCGAAGAACACCTTGCCGACCGGCGCCGCGTTCTCGTGGTACGGCGTCTTCTCGGCCTCCGCCCGGACCTGGTCCGGCTCCGGGTCGCTGACGCCCTGGGCGGCCGTCGCGTCCTTGACCGAGAGGGTCTTGTCGGCCTCCTTCGCGGACCGCATCCGGTCGGGCTTCCAGAGGCCCTCGATCACCGGGTTGACGAAGTCCTCGGCCTCACTGAGCCACTTGTCCTTGTCCCAGTCCTTCCAGGCGCCGTTCTTCCACTTGTCGACGTCGATCCCGTGCTCCTTGAGCCGGTCCGCGATGTCGGACGGGATCTTCACCTCGCCGTCGCCGCTGTCGGCGGCCTGCGAGGTGGTGGCGTCGGGCTTGTCGTTCGCCTTGTCCTTCTCGGAACCGCCGCACGCGGTCGCGGTGAGCGCCAGGGCGGCGACCAGTCCGGCGGCGGTGAGGACGGTGCGACGGCCACGCCCGAGTGGCGCGGACGTACGTGTGGAACCCATGGTGCGATGACCCCCGTTGAAACGAATGAATGTCGTACCGAGTGTTGATGTCCCGCCCGGTCCCGCGCGCGGTGGCACGCGGGACCGGGCACGCCGGTCACTGCCCGGCGAACTTCCCGCTGACCGCGTCGTACACGCCCTTGGCCTCGTCACCCAGTCGCGGACCGGCCAGCCAGCCCGACGTCACCGGGCCGATGGAGGTGTTGGACACCAGCGCCGGCTTCCCGTCCGAACCCGTCGCGACCCAGCCGCCACCGGACGAACCGGCGGTCATGCTGCACCCGATGCGGTACATCGTCGGGTCCGACGCGCTGAGCGACAGCCGGCCCGGCTCGTCCTGGCAGTCGTACAGCGTCTGGCCGTCGTACGGCGGGGCGGCCGGGTAACCGATCGCCGTGATCTCCTCCACCTTCGGCACCGCGGGAGCGTCGAAGTCCACCGGCAGCGCCGAACCGACCGTCTCCTCCAGCGACTTGCCGTCGCCGCCCTTCTCCGGCGTCACATGGATGACCGCGAAGTCGTACGAGGCACCGTCACCGCCCGTGGAGCCGCCCTGTTCGATCCACTGGTCCGAGGTCTGCGCCCAGTCACCCCACCAGACGCCGTACGGAGCGATCTCCTCCTTCGTGGCGGTCTCCAGCTCCTTAGCCGACTTGCCCGCGTCGTTGTACGACGGCACGAAGGCGATGTTGCGGTACCAGCCGCCCTTCTTGCCCGCGTGCACACAGTGGCCCGCCGTCCACACCATGTTGGACTTGCCCGGGTTGGCCGGGTCCTGCACGACCGTGGCCGAGCAGACCATCGTGCCCTCGGGGGAGTCGAAGAACACCTTGCCCGCCGTGGGGGCGTTGGCGTGGTACGACGGGGCGATGGCCTCCGCCTGCACCGGCTCCGGGGTCGGGTCCGTCACGCCCTGGTCACCGGAGATGTCGCTCTCGTCGACCCCCTGGTCCGGTTCCTCGGCGTCCCGCATGCGGTCCGGGTCCCACAGGTCCTCGATGATCGGGTTGACGTAGTCCTGCGCCTCGCGCAGCCAGTCGTCCTTGCTCCAGTCCTTCCAGGCGCCGTTCTTCCACTTGTCGAGATCGATCCCGTGCTCCTTGAGCCGGTCCTTGATGTCGTCCGGGATCTTGAGCTTGCCGTCGTCGGCGGCGGTCGCGGAGGCCCCGGCGCTCGCGTCGGTGTCCCCCGACTCGCAGGCGGTGGCGGTGAGGGCGAGCGCCGAGGCGAGCGCGACAGCGGCCAGGACGGGGGAGGTCCGGCGCGCTCTCCCCCCTCGGCGAGCGGTGGACGACGGCCGTATGGATCGCATGATCTGACTCCCCCTGAAATGAACGGACTTGGTGCTTCGGCTGCGGTTCCGCCCCTGGTCCGCACGGAGTTCGGGGGCGCTCCCACGGCCTTCGGGAACGGCACCACACACTATGCGCTCGCTGTGGGGGACGCCCGACGGAACGGCAACGGTTCGGCTACAAGCCGCCTGACCTGGCCGATCGTCCGGAGATGCGCCGATTTGAGGTCGGCGGGCCCCGAGTTGCCGGCCCAGGGGGCCGGCGATCCCGGAGCAACCCGTAACCCGGTGGGTGGTCCGCGGTTGGTAGCGGTGGGGGTCCGCTGCCCGCACGCGGCTTCCCCCGTGCCGTGGTTCGGCGGGAACACAGGGGAGGGGACGAAGGACGGTGGCGGAATCCACGTACGAGGGGCGGGGGCCCGGCGCCCTTCCGATCGTCCCGGTGCGGGCGCGCGGAATGACCATCGAGGGCGCGGACGGCCGCCGCTACCTGGACTGCCTCTCCGGTGCGGGAACCCTCGCGCTCGGACACAACCACCCCGTCGTGCTGGAGGCGATCCGCGGCATCATCGACTCGGGCGCGCCGCTCGACGTCCCCGGCCTGACGACCCCGGTGAAGGACGCCTTCGTCACCGAACTGTCGCGCACCCTGCCACCCGGTCTCGCCGACCGCGCCCTCGTACGCTTCTGCGGACCGGGCCGCGACGACGCGGTGGCGACCGCCCTCCGGCTCGTACGAGCGGCGACCGGACGGGCCGGAGGCGAGCGCGGAGCCGAACCCGCCCTCCGCCGAATGGAATCCGTACTCGACGACACCGCGCCGGATGCGCGCCGTCCTGCCGGGGTGATCGTGGAGCCGGTGCCGGACGCCCGGCCCGTCCCTCTGGTCGCCGACGAGACACTCACCGGCGTCGGACGGACCGGCACCTTCTGGGCGGTGGAGCGCGGCGGCACCACACCGGACGCGATGGTGCTGTCCGGGGCCGTCGGGGGCGGCCTGCCCCTGGCCGTCATGGTCCACCGTGACGACCTCGACCTGCCCGGTCCCCCCACCCACACCGGCAACCAACTCGCCATGGCCGCCGGCACGGCGACCCTCGCCCACATCCGCGAGAACGGCCTCGCCGGACACGCCGCCGCCCTGGGCGCCACCATGCTGGACCGGCTCCGAACGCTCGCCGGTGAACTCGCCTGCGTGGGGGACGTACGGGGGCGGGGGCTGCTGATCGGGATCGAGGTGGTGGACCCGGAGACGCCGCCCGACGGCCCACACCGGTACCGCCCCGCCGCGCCCGAACTCGCTGCCGCCGTACGGCGGGAGTGTCTGCGACGCGGTCTGATCGTCGACCTGGGCGGTCCTCGCGCGAGTGTCGTACGACTGCTCCCGCCCCTGACGATCACGGAGGAACAGACGGCCGCGGTCCTGGACCGACTCGCCGACGCCCTGCACACGGCGGCTCGCGACCGCCCCGCCCGCCGCCACGACACGCATGAGGAGTCCGGCGTACCCGAAGGCCGTCCCGTACGGACGGGTTGACCCCGCTAGCGCACCACCCCCACGAGGATCCGCCTTGCACACGACCCCCACACCCGCCGACCGCCCGAGCTCCCTGGTACCGCACCAGCACCGGAAACTGCCCGACACCGACTGGCTCAGAGGCACCGGCGCCTGCCCCTTGAGCCATCCCGACCCGCGCAGGGCGGCCCACGCGGCGGCCACGGAGAACCTTCTGCGCTGCTGGGTACGCGAAACCGGCGTCCGCGCTCCGGGCAGTGACATCCTGTGCCTCCCTCTGCCGGCCAGTGGCACGGCCCTCCTCGTCCCCGTCCTGTACTGGTCCTCCACGGGCTGGCACCGCTTCGGCCTGCCCTATCTGGCCGACGCCCCCGACCCCGCCCCACCCGTCGACGCCGTCCTGCTCGCCGCCCTCCTCAGCAGAGAGAACGCCGGCATTCCGGCACCGGCACGGCCACCGGCCGACGACGGCACCGACCTGGTCGCACGGGTCGCCGACTCCGTACGACGTGCCGCCGCCTTCGTCGGCGAGCGACGGGCGGACACGGCCGACGACCCCGACCTCTTCCTCGCCGCCGAGCAGTCACTCGTCCTCGGACATCCGCTGCACCCCGATCCGAAGAGCCGTGAGGGCCTCTCCGACGCCGAGGCACAGCGGTACTCGCCCGAGTCCCGCGGCTCCTTCCCGCTGCACTGGATCGCCGTCGCCCCGTCTCTGCTCACCGCCGACTCCGCCTGGACCGAGCGCGGACGCCCCGTCACCGCGGCCCGCCTCACCGCCCGTCTCGCCGGCCCCGGACTGCCGCTGCCCGACGGCTACGCGGCTCTCCCCGTGCACCCCTGGCAACTGCGTCAGGTCCGCCACCGCCCCGAGACCGCCGCGCTGCTGGACGCCGGACTGCTCCGCGACCTCGGCGGCCACGGCGACCCCTGGTACCCCACCTCCTCCGTACGCACCGTCCACCGAACCGGCGCCCCGGCCATGCTCAAGCTGTCGCTGGGCCTGCGCATCACCAACTCCCGCCGGGAGAACCTCCGTAAGGAACTCCACCGAGGGGTCGAGGTCCACCGTCTGCTGCGCACCGGACTGTCCCAGCGGTGGCGGGCCGCGCACCCGGGCTTCGACATCGTCCGGGACCCGGCCTGGATCGCCGTGAACACACCGGCCGGTGACCCCGTGCCCGGACTCGACGCGGTGATCCGGCACAACCCGTTCCGGCCGCACGACGACGTCACCTGCGTCGCCGGGCTGCTCTCGCCGCGGCCCCGCCCCGGTGGCCGTACGGGATCCAGGCTGGCCGAGATCGTCACCCGCCTTGCCGCTCGCACGGGGCGGCCGTCCGGGGCCGTCGCCGCCGAGTGGTTCCTGCGGTACCTGGAGCACGTGGTGCGGCCCGTGCTGTGGCTGGACGGAGAGGCCGGCATCGCCCTCGAGGCTCACCAGCAGAACACCCTGCTTCTGCTGGACGCCGACGGCTGGCCCGCAGGCGGACGTTACCGGGACAACCAGGGCTACTACTTCCGCGCGTCGCGACGCGCGGAACTCGACGCCTGGCTGCCCGGCATCGGGGAGCACAGCGACACCTTCGTCTCCGACGAGGTGACCGACGAACGCTTCGCCTACTACCTGGGCATCAACAACATCCTCGGTCTCATCGGTGCCTTCGGCTCCCAGCGCCTGGCCGACGAACGGCTGCTGCTCGCAGGCCTCCGCCGGTTCCTCACCGGAGTCTCGTCCGGACCGGCCCGGACGAGCAGCACGCTGCCCACCCGTCTGCTGGACTCACCCGTCCTGCGCTGCAAGGCGAACCTGCTGACCCGGCTGCACGGCCTCGACGAACTCGTAGGCCCGGTCGACACCCAGTCCGTCTACGTCACCATCGCCAACCCCCTGCACTCATGATGTCCGCCCCCCTCGGTGACTGGGGCCCTGCCAGGACTTCCGCAGGCCTGTTCCAGCTGGTCCCCGTCCGTGTCGAACGCGATCTGCTCCTTCTGTCACGGTGGATGAACGACCCCGCCGTCGCCATGTTCTGGGAACTCGCCGGACCGCCGGCCGTGACGGCCGACCATGTGCGGTCCCAGCTCACCGGCGACGGACACAGCGTTCCGTGCCTCGGTGTCCTGGACGGAACACCGATGAGCTACTGGGAGATCTACCGCGCGGATCTCGATCCCCTGGCCCACCACTACCCGGCCCGACCGCACGACACCGGACTCCACGTCCTCATCGGTGCCGTCGGCGACCGGGGGCGGGGCCTCGGCAGCATCCTGCTCAGGACGGTCAGCGCCCTCGCCCTCGCCAGGAGGCCCGCCTCGCCACGTGTCGTCGCGGAGCCCGACCTTCGCAACATCCCCTCCGTCACCGCCTTCCTCAACGCCGGCTTCTACTTCTCGGCCGAGGTCGACCTGCCCACCAAGCGGGCCGCCCTCATGGTCCGGGACCGTTCCCTGTGTCATCTGATGTAGCGCTCCGTCACCGCGCTCTCGTATGTGGTACACCGCTCACGCCGCCGCGGTTCCCACTCGCGCCGCGGCAGGATCCCGGCCGCGGGCCCCGGCACGACCCGTCCGTCCCACGCCCCGGCGACTTCACACCCCTCGCACCGTTCGACAGAGGAGCCCCGTCTTGACCGCGTCCCCAGCCCCCGCCGTGATCGCACGAATGTCAGTGCAGGGTCGTAGGGTGGTCGCGCTATGACGAAGCCCTCACTCCCCGAACTCCTGCACGCCGCCGTCACCGCCGTCGGCGGCACGGAGCGCCCCGGCCAGGTGACCATGGCCGAAGCCGTCGCCGAGGCGATCGACGACAACGCCCATCTGCTGGTCCAGGCCGGTACCGGCACCGGAAAGTCGCTGGGCTACCTGGTGCCCGCGCTCGCGCAGGGGGAGCGGGTGGTGGTGGCGACGGCCACCCTGGCCCTGCAGCGCCAGCTGGTGGAGCGGGACCTGCCGCGTACGGTGGAGTCGCTGCATCCGCTGCTGCGCCGTCGCCCGGAGTTCGCGATGCTCAAGGGCCGCTCCAACTACCTGTGCCTGCACCGGCTGCACGAGGGCGTGCCGCAGGACGAGGAGGAGGGCCTCTTCGACCAGTTCGAGGCGGCCGCGCCCACCAGCAAGCTGGGCCAGGACCTGCTGCGCCTGCGTGACTGGTCCGACGAGACGGAGACCGGCGACCGGGACGACCTCACGCCGGGCGTGTCCGACCGGGCCTGGTCCCAGGTGTCGGTGTCGTCGCGGGAGTGCCTGGGCGCCACGAAGTGCGCCTACGGCGCCGAGTGCTTCGCCGAGACGGCCCGTGAGCGCGCCAAGCTGGCCGAGGTCGTCGTCACCAACCACGCCCTGCTCGCGATCGACGCCATCGAGGGCGCGCCGGTGCTTCCGCAGCACGAGGTGCTGATCGTCGACGAGGCCCACGAGCTGGTCTCCCGGGTCACCGGGGTCGCCACGGGGGAGCTCACCCCCGGGCAGGTCAGCCGTGCGGTGCGGCGCGCCGCGAAGCTCGTCAACGAGAAGGCCGCCGACCAGCTCCAGACCGCCGCCGAAGGGTTCGAACGGCTGATGGAGCTGGCCCTTCCGGGCCGGCTGGAGGAGATCCCGGAGGACCTCGGCTACGCGCTCATGGCGCTGCGCGACGCCTGCCGCACCGTCATCTCCGCCATCGGCAGCACCCGCGACAAGTCCGTCCAGGACGAGGACGCGGTCCGCAAACAGGCGCTGGCCTCCGTGGAGAGTGTTCACGACGTGGCGGAGCGGATTACGAACGGCTCGGAGTGGGACGTCGTCTGGTACGAGCGGCATGACCGCTTCGGGGCGTCCCTACGTGTCGCCCCGATGTCCGTCTCGGGCCTGCTGCGCGAGAAGCTCTTCACCGACCGTTCCGTGATCCTCACGTCCGCGACGCTGAAGCTGGGTGGCGACTTCAACGGCGTGGGAGCGTCCCTGGGGCTCGGTCCCGAGGGCGCCGAAGGCGATGACCTCCCCCAGTGGAAGGGCGTCGACGTCGGTTCGCCGTTCGACTACCCCCGACAAGGCATTCTCTACGTCGCGAAGCATCTGGCGCGCCCGGCCCGTGACGGTGACCGCGGGGACATGCTGGACGAGCTCACCGAGCTGATCCAGGCGGCGGGCGGCCGCACCCTGGGGCTGTTCTCCTCGATGCGGGCCGCTCAGCTCGCCGCCGAGGAGCTGCGCTCCCGCATCCCGGAGTTCCCGATCCTCCTCCAGGGCGAGGAGACGCTCGGCGAGCTGATCAAGAACTTCGCAGCCGATCCGAAGACCTGCCTCTTCGGCACGCTGTCGCTGTGGCAGGGGGTCGATGTGCCGGGTCCGAGCTGCCAGCTGGTGGTCATGGACAAGATTCCCTTCCCACGCCCGGACGACCCCTTGATGAGCGCCCGCCAGAAGGCCGTGGAGGAAGCCGGCGGCAACGGCTTCATGGCGGTCGCCGCCACCCACGCGGCGCTGCTGATGGCGCAGGGCGCCGGCCGTCTCGTACGCGCCTCGGGCGACCGGGGCGTGGTGGCCGTACTGGACCAGCGGCTGGCCACTGCCCGGTACGGCAGCTATCTGAAGGCTTCGCTGCCCGACTTCTGGTACACCACGGACCGCAACCAGGTCAGGAAGTCGCTGGCCGCGATCGACGCGGCGGCACAAGGGGCGGAGGCCGGGACGGCGGCGCAGTGAGGGAGGTGGCGTGCTGCGGCACGCCACCGACCGGCAGCAGCAGCCGCAGCCGGGTCCGTCCGGACAGCACAGGACCCCGGAACCGGCGCAGGGGTCCCGGGGCCCGGTCAGAGGGCGGGGGCGGCGCTCCGGGCCGGCCCCGCGCCGTGTTCAGACGCGCCGCAGAACGGCCACCACCTTGCCCAGAATGGTCGCGTCGTCACCCGGGATGGGCTCGTAGGCCGCGTTGTGCGGGAGCAGCCAGACATGACCGTCCTCCCGCTTGAAGCGCTTGACGGTCGCCTCGCCGTCGAGCATGGCCGCGACGATGTCCCCGTTCTCGGCGACCGGCTGGCGGCGGACCGTCACCCAGTCGCCGTCACAGATCGCGGCCTCGATCATGGAGTCACCCACGACCTTCAGCACGAACAGCTCACCGTCACCGACGAGCTGCCGGGGCAGGGGGAAGACGTCCTCGACGGACTCCTCGGCGAGGATCGGGCCACCGGCGGCGATACGGCCGACCAGCGGTACGTAGGACGCGGCCGGCTTGCCGGCGGTGTCCGTGGGCTGCACGGAGGCGGCCTGGTCGGAGCCCCGCACCTCGTAGGCGCGCGGGCGGTGCGGGTCGCGGCGCAGGAAGCCCTTGCGCTCCAGGGCCATCAGCTGGTGGGCCACGGAGGAGGTGCTGGAGAGACCGACCGCCTGGCCGATCTCGCGCATCGACGGCGGGTAGCCGCGACGCTGCACCGAGTCCCTGATGACCTCGATCACCCGGCGCTGGCGGTCGGTGAGTCCTGAGCTGTCCGCCCGGATGCCGGGAGGTCGGCCGGGCAGGGAGCGCTTGTGCCCCTCGGGATTCGTGGCTTCGTTCATCGCGTGCACCGGCTCGATCCGGCCCTGGGGGCGGTCCTGGGCAGTGATGGCGGCACTGTCTGCGGTGGTGGTCACGTCGGCCCCTCTCGATGGTCTCCCTGCAGCACAACGGTAGTTGCTTTCGAAAGGTTGCGCCAAACACACGTTCGAGTGAAAAATCGCGAATTGCTGTACGAGATCTCTTGTCGAGGTGTATTGGTCGCCACGCCTCCTGCCGGATGAACGGGCCAACTGTTGTACCCTTCACCGCCGGGGCGGTGACCTCGCGGCGGCGGTCCTCAGTCTGCCATCGGACGCCCCGTGGAGCGTGAAGCGGCCCCCGCTCTCTTCGGGAGTCGCACACCTCCTCCCCGCCTCCGGCACGGCACCCCCCTCATCGTGCGGCGTCCGGCGTGCCCTGCCCGCCCTGACGTGCGCGACACGCGTGCACGGTGTGGATGTATGAGCCAATCCCCACATCTAGTGGTTGGATTGCGGCAGCGGCCCAGAAGTTGTGGTCCCCCGGGTCTTCGGGCCCTCCGCGATCGCCTATGCTGGTGCTGCTTCGTGAGGCCCGAGAGACCTCGTGAGGCCATTGAGTCTGCTGTGAGGAGGGTTGGGAGTTCATGCACTGCCCCTTCTGCAGGCATCCCGACAGCCGTGTCGTCGACAGCCGTACGACCGACGACGGCACGTCGATCCGTAGGCGCCGCCAGTGTCCGGACTGCTCCCGTCGTTTCACGACCGTGGAGACGTGTTCGCTCATGGTGGTCAAGCGGTCCGGAGTCACCGAGCCCTTCAGCCGCACCAAGGTCATCAACGGTGTGCGCAAGGCGTGCCAGGGGCGGCCCGTCACCGAGGACGCCCTCGCCCAGCTCGGGCAGCGCGTCGAGGAGGCGGTGCGGGCCACCGGAAGCGCCGAGCTGACCACTCACGACGTGGGGCTGGCCATCCTCGGCCCGTTGCAGGAACTCGACCTCGTCGCCTACCTGCGGTTCGCGTCCGTCTACCGGGCGTTCGACTCGCTGGAGGACTTCGAGGCCGCGATCGCGGAACTCAGGCGGGCGGAGCGGCCCGCCGCGGGCGACGGGGGTGGCGAGGGAGCCGCCCCGGGGGGCCAGGAAGACGACAGCGGGTCCGGCGGGACCGCCCAGGTCCCCGAACCCGCTCCCGCCGCCGGCTGACCGGCGGGCCGGCCCCGCGCGGCAGACGCGGGGACCGGCCGGGCGGCGATGAGAAGACCTGTTGCGGGCAGACGAGCATGCGCCCGCAGCACCAGACAGAACACCGTGCCACGGGAACAATCGGGGCACTTCAGGGCGTTTTCGCCCGTACAGGGAGGCGGCATGACAGAGACGGCGAGCGGTCCGGCACGGAGTTCCCGAGCCAAGAGCAACAAGGCCGGCAAGGGACTGCGTGTCGAGCGCATCCACACCACTCCCGGAGTCCACCCGTACGACGAGGTGGCCTGGGAGCGCCGTGACGTCGTCATGACCAACTGGCGCGACGGCTCGGTCAACTTCGAGCAGCGCGGCGTCGAGTTCCCCGACTTCTGGTCGGTGAACGCGGTCAACATCGTCACCAGCAAGTACTTCCGGGGCGCCGTGGGCACCCCGCAGCGCGAGACCGGCCTCAAGCAGCTGATCGACCGCATCGTGAAGACGTACCGGAAGGCCGGTGAGGACCACAAGTACTTCGCCTCGCCCGCCGACGCCGAGATCTTCGAGCACGAGCTGGCGTACGCCCTCCTGCACCAGATCTTCAGCTTCAACAGCCCCGTCTGGTTCAACGTGGGCACGCCCCAGCCGCAGCAGGTCTCCGCCTGCTTCATCCTGTCCGTCGACGACTCCATGGAGTCGATCCTCGACTGGTACAAGGAAGAGGGCATGATCTTCAAGGGCGGCTCCGGCGCCGGCCTGAACCTCTCCCGGATCCGCTCCTCCAAGGAGCTGCTGTCCTCCGGCGGCAACGCCTCCGGCCCGGTCTCCTTCATGCGCGGAGCCGACGCCTCCGCCGGAACGATCAAGTCCGGTGGTGCTACCCGCCGCGCGGCCAAGATGGTCGTCCTCGACGTGGACCACCCGGACATCGAGGACTTCATCGAGACCAAGGTCAAGGAAGAGGAGAAGATCCGCGTCCTGCGCGACGCGGGCTTCGACATGGACCTGGGCGGCGACGACATCGCCTCCGTCCAGTACCAGAACGCCAACAACTCGGTCCGCGTCAACGACGAGTTCATGCAGGCGGTCGAGCAGGGCGGCAAGTTCGGCCTGCGCGCCCGGATGACCGGCGAGGTCATCGAGGAGGTCGACGCCAAGGCGCTCTTCCGCAAGCTCGCCGAGGCCGCCTGGGCCTGCGCCGACCCCGGCATCCAGTACGACGGCGTCATCAACAACTGGCACACCTGCCCCGAGTCCGGCCGGATCACCGCGTCGAACCCGTGCAGTGAGTACATGCACCTGGACAACACGTCCTGCAACCTGGCCTCGCTGAACCTGATGAAGTTCCTCAAGGACGACGGCCAGGGCAACCAGTCGTTCGAGACCGAGCGCTTCCAGAAGGTCGTCGAGCTGGTCATCACCGCGATGGACATCTCGATCTGCTTCGCGGACTTCCCGACCCAGAAGATCGGCGAGAACACCCGCGCCTTCCGCCAGCTCGGCATCGGCTACGCCAACCTCGGCGCCCTGCTGATGGCGACCGGCCACGCCTACGACTCCGACGGCGGCCGTGCCCTCGCCGGCGCCATCACCTCCCTGATGACGGGTACGGCGTACCGCCGCTCCGCCGAACTCGCCGCGATCGTCGGCCCGTACGACGGCTACGCCCGCAACGCCGACGCCCACCAGCGCGTCATGAAGCAGCACGCCGACGCCAACGGCACCGCCGTGCGCATGGACGACCTGGACAGCCCGGTGTGGGCCGCCGCCACCGAGGCCTGGCAGGACGTGGTCCGTGTCGGCGAGAAGAACGGATTCCGCAACGCCCAGGCGTCCGTGCTCGCCCCGACCGGCACCATCGGTCTGGCGATGTCCTGCGACACCACCGGTGTCGAGCCCGACCTGGCGCTGGTGAAGTTCAAGAAGCTGGTCGGCGGCGGCTCGATGCAGATCGTCAACGGCACCGTTCCGCAGGCCCTGCGCCGCCTGGGCTACCAGGAGGAGCAGATCGAGGCGATCGTCGCCCACATCGCCGAGAACGGCAATGTGATCGACGCCCCCGGTCTCAAGCAGGAGCACTACGAGGTGTTCGACTGCGCCATGGGCGAGCGCGCCATCTCCCCGATGGGCCACGTCCGCATGATGGCCGCGATCCAGCCCTGGATCTCCGGCGCCATCTCCAAGACGGTCAACATGCCGGAGACGGCGACCGTCGAGGAGGTCGAGGAGATCTACTTCGAGGCCTGGAAGCTGGGCGTCAAGGCGCTCGCCATCTACCGCGACAACTGCAAGGTCGGCCAGCCGCTCTCCGCGAAGACCAAGGAGAAGGAGAAGGCCGAGGTCACCGAGAAGGCCGAGGAGACGATCCGGGCCGCGGTCGAGAAGGTCGTCGAGTACCGCCCGGTCCGCAAGCGCCTCCCGAAGGGCCGCCCCGGCATCACCACCTCCTTCACGGTCGGTGGCGCCGAGGGCTACATGACCGCCAACTCCTACCCGGACGACGGTCTCGGCGAGGTCTTCCTGAAGATGTCGAAGCAGGGTTCGACGCTCGCGGGCATGATGGACGCCTTCTCCATCGCCGTCTCGGTGGGCCTCCAGTACGGCGTGCCGCTGGAGACGTACGTCTCGAAGTTCACCAACATGCGCTTCGAGCCGGCCGGCATGACGGACGACCCGGACGTGCGGATGGCGCAGTCGATCGTCGACTACATCTTCCGCCGCCTGGCGCTGGACTTCCTGCCCTTCGAGACGCGCTCCGCGCTCGGCATCCACTCCGCCGAGGAGCGTCAGCGTCACCTTGAGACCGGTTCGTACGAGCCGTCCGACGACGAGGTCGACGTCGAGGGCCTGGCCCAGTCGGCGCCGCGTGCCCAGGAGCTGAAGGCGGTGGCCACGCCGAAGGCCGAGGCCGAGGCGGCCAAGCCGGCCCCGAAGCAGGCCCACACCAGTGCCGAGCTGGTCGAGATGCAGCTGGGCATCCAGGCGGACGCCCCGCTGTGCTTCTCCTGCGGTACGAAGATGCAGCGCGCCGGTTCCTGCTACATCTGCGAGGGCTGCGGCTCGACCAGCGGTTGCAGCTGACGCGGCCGGCACGTCCGGGCGCTGCCCGGGGGTGAGGAACGGCTGAGGGCGGTGGTGCCGGTGTCCCGGCGCCACCGCCCTCGGTGTTTTCTGCGGTCAGGCCCGGCGCGACGTCCCCATCGCACGGGTGAAGTCCGCCGGATCGCCCTCGAACCCCTGGACACCGGGGCGGAACTCCCAGGCTCCCGACCCGTCCCGGACGAACTCCGCGACCGTCGCCGCCGTGGCCCCGAGGACACCGCCGAAGTCGTCCTCGGCCAGCACGGTGTAGCCCTCGCGGACGCGCAGACCGGGGTTGCCCACCCCGGAGAACGTCCGCCGCCCCTGGTGCTGTTGTATGACGACGCCGACCACCACGCGCGCGTACCGCCGGTCGAGCCGGTCCAGCTCCAGCGTCATGACCTCGTCGTAGCCGAAGCCCTGGCCGTCCTTGCTGTCCCGGTTGAGCGTGATGGTGCCGTCGGGGGAACGACTGTCGAAGTGCACCACGTAGGCGGGAGCGCCGTGCGTCTCGCCCGCCGGATAGGGCGCGGCGACGAGATCCAGGTCGGTGGAGGGTTCCCCCGACGGACTCGGGTCCCACCTCAGCGCGATCTCGACCTTGCGGATGCCCTTGTTGAGGCCGTTCACCAGTCTTCCCCTTCCCCGTGACCGTCCTGCCCGCTCACCCCGATTGCCGGGCGTTCCCGGCGGGTTGTCCATCCTGCCACGCGCGTGGCGGCGGACGACGGTAAGCAGTCACTCCGAGAGTGACCGGCGCCACGCTCCCTGGCCTTACGATGGCGCGGTGCTGGTCAAGTGGATTCGCTGCACCGTGGTGGACCGCCGTGGGTTCGAGCGGGGGCAGCGGAAGTGGGCGGGGCTTCTGGGGGAGCCGGGGTTTCGCGGGCAGGGCGGAGGCTGGAGCCGGGGGCGGCCGGACGTGGCGCACATCTTCTCCTTCTGGGAGAGCCGTGCCTTCTACGACTCGTTCATGGCCCGCTCCCACGACCGGCTCGCCTCGGCCCAGTCGGGCACGTTCAAGGACGCCCAGGTCAGGCTCTTCGACCACCGCTTCGACGTGAAGACCGGCTTCGAACCGCGTTTCACGGACGCCGACCTGCTCAGGGTGGCGCTGTGCCGCGTGCACGAGGAGCGGTCGGAGCACTTCGTACTGATGCAGGAGAAGGTCTGGAATCCGGCCATGGCCGGCTCTCCAGGCATGGTCCGGGGGCTGTTCGGAGAGGCGCCCGGGCACGAGTTCCTGGTGCTGTCGATGTGGCGGGCGGCCGCCGAGCACGGCAAGTACCGCACCGAGCGGGTGGAACGCCTCGCCCTGCGGGCGCAGACGGAGGCCGACGTCGCGGCCCTCGCGGGAGACATCGTGGAGATGGAATCGGCCTGGACGGTTTGATCTCCGGACGCGGAACGGTGTGTACCGGTGTGACGCGGGGTGCGGGACATGTGTGACCTACGCCGTACGGGGCCCGTACGGGTGCTCGTCCGGCCGTCACCCGATCTAGGGTCTTGGCATGGTACGACCTCGGCGCATCGTCCTTGTCCGACACGGCGAATCAACGGGCAATGTTGATGACTCCGTCTATGAGCGCGAACCCGATCACGCCCTGGCCCTGACCGAACGGGGCAGACTGCAGGCGGAGGAGACGGGCGAGCGGTTGCGGGAACTCTTCGGCCGTGAGCGCGTCAGCGTCTACGTCTCCCCCTACCGCCGCACGCACCAGACGCTGAGCGCCTTCCGGCTCGACCCGGGGCGGATACGCGTGCGCGAGGAGCCGAGGCTGCGCGAGCAGGACTGGGGCAACTGGCAGGACCGCGAGGACGTGCGTCTGCAGAAGGCCTACCGTGACGCCTACGGGCACTTCTTCTACCGGTTCGCCCAGGGGGAGTCCGGAGCCGACGTCTACGACCGGGTCGGCGGCTTCCTGGAGAGCCTGTTCCGCAGCTTCGAGGCCCCCGACCACCCCCCGAACGTCCTGATCGTCACCCACGGTCTGGCCATGCGGCTGTTCTGCATGCGGTGGTTCCACTGGACCGTGGCGGAGTTCGAGTCGCTGTCGAACCCGGGGAACGCCGAGATGCGCGTGCTCGTTCTGGGGGAGAACGGCAAGTACACCCTCGACCGGCCCTTCGGGCGCTGGCGGGATCCGGAACCCTACGGGATCACCGGATAGACAGAGGGTCACCGGATAGAGTGGCAGGGCAATGACCGCTGATTCCTCTCCCGCCGGGCGCCTGGACCGCGCCCTGGCCAGCCTGCGTGGCGTGTCCGTGGGGGACGCGCTCGGCTCCCAGTTCTTCGTGCCGGTGAACTATCCGCTGCTCAAGCGCCGCGAACTGCCCCCGGCGCCCTGGCAGTGGACGGACGACACGGAGATGGCGTGCTCCGTCGTCTCCGTCCTGGCCACGCACCACCGGATCGACCAGGACGCCCTCGCGCGGTCCTTCGCCACGCATCACGACTTCGACCGGGGCTACGGGCCCGCGGTCAACCGGCTGCTGCGCCTGGTCCGCGAGGGCGGCGACTGGCGGGAACTCGCCGCCGCGCTCTTCAACGGGCAGGGGTCGTGGGGCAACGGCGCCGCGATGCGGATCGCGCCGTTGGGCGCCTGGTACGCGGACGACCCGGAACAGGCCACCCATCAGGCCGAGATCTCCGCCTACCCCACGCACCAGCATCGTGAGGCCGTGGTCGGCGCCATGGCCGTCGCGGCGGCGGCCGCGCTGGTCGCCGCGCCCGGCGGGCCGCCCGGCTCGGAAGCCCTCCTCGACGGGGTGATCGCGCTGGTGCCCGCGAGGAGCGCGGTCGGCGCGGGGCTGCGCCGGGCCCGGGACATGCTCGACTACGCGGACGCGGCCACCGTCGCGGCCGTGCTCGGCTGCGGACGGCGTACGACGGCGCATGACACCGTGCCCTTCGCCCTCTGGTCGGCGGCCCGGGCTCTCGGCGACTACGAGCGGGCGTTCTGGACGACCGCGCAGGTGGGCGGGGACGTCGACACGACCTGTGCGATCGTGGGCGGCGTGGTCGCCGCCGAGAAGGCGGGGGCACCGCCCGCCGAGTGGGCCGACCGGGTCGAGCCCTTGCCGGAGTGGATGCGGACCGCGGTCTGAGGGCGGGCACCGGCCTCCGCCTCGGTCCGGGGCGGAGTTCGGAACTCTCTGTGCGTCCCGGGAACTCTCCGTGACCGGCCGCTCGTTGTCGAGACATCCGCTGTGTGAGGCATGAGGTCTGACACGTGTAGACGGGTCCGTCGTGCGGGAGTGGTGTGGGGGGAGAGGCCGTGGTGGTGATCGTGAAAGCGTTGCTCGGGGTTCTGCTCGCCCTGACGGGTACGGGCCGGCCGGGCGTTCGCCGGCCGAGTCCGAAGACGTCGGCCGGTGAGCCGCCGGGCCGGCCCCGTGGTGTTCCCTTCTCAGCCCATGCCCGGCCCGGCCGAGCCGGACAGCGCCTCCAGGTCGCTCTTGCGGACCCGTATGACGAACCACGCGGTGGCCAGGGCGAGTACGGCCATCGCGGCAGCCGGGACGAAGGCCGTGGAGATGCCCTCGGTGAGCACCTCATGGCCCCAGGGAGCGGGCAGTTGCTGCGTCTGGGCGAACTCCGCCTTCTGCTCCGCCGTCCCTTCCGCGAGGAAGCCCGGGATCTGCTTCTCCGCCTCGTCCTTGCTGGCCGTGCCGAACACCGTCGTCAGGAGGGCCAGTCCCACCGACCCGCCCACCTGCTGGGTGGCGTTGAGCAGCCCGGACGCGGCGCCGGCCTCGTGCTGGGCCACCCCGGAGACCGCGGTGAGCGTCAGCGTCACGAAGTTCAGTCCCATACCGAAGCCGAAGATCAGCATGGGGCCGAGGATGCCGCCGACATAAGAGCTGTCGGAGCTGATCAGCGTCTGCCAGGTCAGTCCGACCGCGGCGAGCGCCGACCCGACGAGCATGAACGGCTTGGGGCCGAACACGGGAAGGAACCGCTGCGACAGGCCGGCTCCGAGCGCGATCACGACCGTCACCGGCAGGAAGGCGAGACCGGCCTCGATCGGGCTGTAGCCGAGCACGTTCTGCACGAAGAGGACGATGTAGAAGAACATGCCGAACATCGCCGCGGCCAGGCTGAGCATGATCACATACGTGCCCGCGCGGTTGCGGTCGGTGAACATCCGCAGCGGGGTGATCGGCTCCTTGGCCCGGGACTCGATCAGTGCGAAGGCCACCAGCAGGACCGCGGCGGCCGCGAAGGAGCCGATGGTCAGCCCGTCCCGCCAGCCTTCCTCCGCCGCGCGGATGAAGCCGTAGACGAGAGAGGCCATGCCGGCCGTCGAGGTCACCGCGCCCGCGATGTCGAAACGGCCGGTGTGCCGCTCGGACTCGTTGATGTACATCGGTGTGAGGACGACGATCAGCAGGCCGATCGGCACATTGACGAAGAGCACCCACCGCCAGTCGAGCCACTCGGTGAGCATGCCGCCCGCGAGCAGGCCGATGGCGCCGCCGCCCGCGGAGACCGCGGCGAAGATGCCGAAGGCGCGATTGCGCTCGGGTCCTTCCGGGAACGTGGTGGTGATGAGCGCCAGCGAGGTGGGCGAGGCGATGGCGCCGCCCACGCCCTGCAGGACGCGTGCGGCCAGCAGCTGCCACGGCTCCTGGGCGAACCCGCCGAGCAGCGAGGCGAGGGTGAACAGCAGGATGCCGGTCATGAAGACACGGCGGCGGCCGAGGATGTCGCCGGCCCGGCCGCCGAGCAGCAGCAGGCCACCGAAGGTCAGGGTGTAGGCGCTGATCACCCAGGTGAGGTCGGTGGTGCTGAACTCGAGAGCGTTCTGGATGTGCGGCAGCGCGATGTTCACAATCGTCGAGTCGAGTACCACCATGAGTTGGCAGGCCGCGATGACGGTGAGCGCGATGCCGGGACGCCCGTCCCGGCGGGCCGCACCTGGCTTCTGGGTCTGAGTCAAAGGAGAGGTTGTCACTATGGGTCCCCCACGAGTGCGTCAGTGAACGCTCGCGTTCACTGTTGCGCCAACGGTATGAGTCCCCGACAGTGAACGCAAGCGTTCACTGAATGCGTTGTCGCTCGGCGCGTCCCCCTCGGTTGTCGCGCGACGCGTGCTTCATCCCCGAATGTCCGCTTCCTCTGCTCGTTGGAGAAGAGTCAGATGGTTTCTTCGAGCTGGGTGGCCGCCCAGGATCGGACGGCCGCCTCCCGCCGCCGCGGTGCCGTGCTGGAACGTGCGATCCTCGATGCCGCCCTGGAGCAGCTCAGTACGGTCGGCTGGAACGGCCTGACGATGGAGGGCGTCGCCGCGGGCGCCCAGACCGGAAAGGCCGCCGTCTACCGGCGCTGGCCGTCCAAGGAGGATCTGGTCGCGGACGCGCTGCGGGCCGGGCTGCCGCAGTTCGACGAGGCGCCGGACCTGGGCGGTGTGCGCGAGGATCTGCTGGACCTGTGTCTGAAGGCGCGCGACGCGATGTTCTCCCAGCCGGGGTACGCTCTGCGTTCGGTGATTCACGAATGTGACACGCTCCAGGCCGAGCGCTTCCACGCCGTCATCTTCGAAGGGGTCGTGGAACCCACCATCAAGATGCTGCGTGCCGTGATCGAGCGTGGAATAGAGCGGGGAGAGGTGCGTGCCGACGCGGCGAACGGATATGTCTTCGACGCCATTCCGGCGATGATGATGTATCGCTCGAAGATGTGCGGCAGCGAATGGTCGGACGTCGATCTGGAGGAGATGATCGACCAGTTGATGGTTCCGCTGCTGCGGCCGGCCGGCTCCTGACCGCGATTTCCCCGAGTCGTCGGCGCCGCTCGGGGACCGGGGTGTCGCGGGCCGCCGCGGGCGGCGTACGCTAAGGGCGCCATGCCGTACGAACCACCTACTCACACCGTCGAGCGCTCTCTGCGTGCCACGACCGGGGCGAAGATCGTTGCAGGTGTCGACGAGGTGGGGCGCGGCGCGTGGGCCGGCCCTGTCACCGTCTGCGCGGCGGTCACCGGACTGCGCCGGCCACCGGGGGGTCTCACGGACTCCAAGCTCCTCACCGTCAGGCGGCGCACCGAGCTCGCCGAGACGCTGCGGAGCTGGGTGACCTCGTACGCCCTGGGGCACGCCTCTCCCGAGGAGATCGACGCCCTGGGGATGACGGCCGCGCTGCGGCTGGCTGCGGGGCGTGCGCTGGAGGGGCTGCCGGTCCGGCCGGACGCGGTGATCCTCGACGGCAAGCACGACTATCTCGGCACGCCTTGGAAGGTCCGTACGGTCATCAAGGGTGACCAGTCGTGTGTGGCCGTCGCGGCGGCCTCGGTGATCGCCAAGGTTCAGCGCGACAAAATGATGGCCGAACTGGGCGTCGACCATGCAGACTTCGGTTTTGCGGACAACGCCGGGTATCCGTCGCCCGTGCACAAGGCCGCACTGGAGGTCCGGGGGCCCACCCCGTACCACCGGTTGTCGTGGGCGTATCTTGATGCGCTGCCCCAGTGGCGGCACCTCAAGAAGGTCCGCAGCTTGACGGAAGGGCGCGTTCCGGAAATCGAGGGTCAGCTCGGCTTCGACTTCTGACGGACCGCTCGCACTCATGTGCCACCCGGCGGCGCGAGCCGTACCAACGTTTGATAAAAATCAACCCATGCCTCTCATTCCCGAGGAGCCTCAGATTCACGAGAGTGCCCAGGGTCCCCGCACCGCGCCGACCCCCCGCCCCGTACCCGGTCCCCGCCCCGCGGCTCCGTCGCGTCCTGGTCGTCCCGGCCCGCCGCGGCCCGCGCCGCCGGTGCAGCGCGCGTCGCGCGACGCGGCCAAGCCCGTTCCCCCGGCTCCGCCCGCGGCGGCCACCCCGCAGCTCCAGTTGATCCCGGCCTCGGCCCAGGGGGCGCTCGACGCCGCCGAAGAGGCCGTCGACCTGCTGCTGGACGCGGGCCGCGCCCCCGGCGACGTGCTGGTGATCACCACCGGTGACCCGCACCCGTGGGCCACCCACGAACTGTCCTTCGGCGAAGCCTCCTACTGGGCCCAGCACGACGCCGGTGACGACGTCTTCTACACGGACGCCAAGGTCGCCGAGCGTGCCGGTGCGCGCCCCGTCGTCGTGGTCGCCGTCAATGGAGGCCCGGAACCCGCGGCTGCCTCCGCGCTGTCGGTGGCGCACGCCCGGGCCGGCACCCTGCTGATCGTCTGCGGCGACCCGCAGCGCATCAACTCGGTGCTGGGCGCGGGCGTCTGAGCCGGCGCCAAGGCGTCCGGCCGGACGCCGAGGGGGAAACGGACGCCGCGGTCGCGGTGTCCGTACGACCGGGGACTCGGCGTGCCCGGGACCGGAGGGGCCGACGCTCTGGCGTCTTCGCCACCCCGGTACCGGGCCGGGTCCGGCGTCGCGCGGACGCGCCGTGGTACGGCCCGCCCCACGCCACCATGTGAGGCCTGGATGTCCGGGCGGCGTCCCGTACCGTCAGCGTGCCGCCGCGCGGCGCAGAACCTCTGACGCGGCACCACCGGTGCGCGGTATCCGGGGCGGTGCCGCGGACGTGGCGAACGGTTCCGGCGCCGAGCCGGCGCTGGGGTGACGGCCGCCACGCCCCTCGCCGAGGACCTGCCACCCGTTACGGGTCAGCGTGATGTACGCACCGCAGCGCAGCCCGTGCAGGGTGCAGGCGTCCCGCAGCCCCCACATCCACGCACCGTCCTCCTCCGTCCAGCGAGCGTCGCCGTCACGGCAGTAGAGCAGCACGGCGGTGCGCACCGGGGTGCGGCGGCGCAGGTCGTGCGGGATCACCCGGCGCAACTGGGACAGCAGCACATTGCGGAGCAACCAGCCGTCCGCGGAGGCGGTACGCCGGGTGAACGACGCGCTCGCCCGCACCCGTTCGTCCGGATCGAGTACGGCGACGACCGCGGTCGCCGGACCGGGACGGTGCCGGGCGTGCAGTCCGCTGACGACCTCCCGCGGACTGCCCAGCAGCGGGATTCCCGCGGCGGCCCACTCCGCGGGTTCGAGCACACGAGTGGCGGAAGCGGCGGACGTCGACAGCGATGCCGCCGAGGACGGAGCGAATCCGAAGGTCACGGTTCTCCCTTCGGCTACGCCCGGACTGCGGGCGGGGTCGGATTCGGGGGAGCGCGCACGCAACAGAGCCCTACCTGATCGGCGGGCGAGCCGTGCGGGTGCGTCCTTCAATTCTTCCTGTCGAACTTGGATGCGGCAACGAGCAATTGATGCAGCGGTCCGGTATCGGATGTTCCACGGCTAATATCCCCACCCGCCGGGTGGTCCGAACCATCAGCCCTGTACGGCCAGCACCAGCGGCAGCACACCCTGTGCACCGGCCCGCCGGAGCAGGCGCGCCGCGATCGCGAGAGTCCAGCCCGTCTCCGTGTAGTCGTCCACGAGGAGAACCGGGCCCCGCGCCTCGGCCAGCGCGGCGGCGAGGTCGGAGGGCACGGTCAGCGCCCCGTCGAGGGCCTTGAGGCGCTGGGCGCTGTTGCTCCGGGAGACGGAGTGCGCCTCACCCGTGTAATCCACCGATCCCAGCAGCGGCAGCCGCCCGATCTCCGCGATGCGCGCCCCGAGCGAGTGGATCAGCCGGGGCCGGCTGCGGGAGGCGAGGGTGACCACCCCCGCCGGCCGCGGCTGGGGGTCCGCCGCCCCCGGAGCCCAGCCGCCGGGCCCCTTGGCCCAGTCGGCCAGCACACCCACCACGGCCCGGGCGACATCGTCCGGCACCGGCCCGTCCGGTGCCTGCGGCGCGAACATCGGTCGCAGCCGGTTGCCCCAGCCGATGTCCGACAGACGCCCCAACGCCATGCCCCGAGCGGCTTGTTCCCCCGCCGGGATACGCCCCTTGAGGTCCATGCCGATCGCCGGAAGCCCGGTGGGCCACATCCGCCGGGGCTCCACCTCGACGCCCGCCCGGCCGAGATCCACGCGGGCCGCCTCGAGGGCGGTCGAGGAGGCTTCGGGGGTGTACCGCGGGCCCGCGCAGTTGTCGCAGCGTCCGCAGGGCTTGGCGCCCTCGTCGTCCAACTGGCGCTGCAGGAACTCCATCCGGCAGTCCGTGCTCGCCGCGTACTCGCGCATCGCCTGCTGTTCGGTCTTTCGCTGGCGCGCCACCCACGCGTACCGCTCGGCGTCGTACGTCCACGGCCGCCCGGTCGCGATCCAGCCGCCCTTGACCCGTTTCACCGCCCCGTCCACGTCGAGCACCTTGAGCATGGTCTCCAGCCGGGAGCGGCGCAGCTCCACCAGCGGCTCGAGGGCCGGCAGCGACACGGGCCGGTCGGAGCGCGCGAGGACGTCGAGCGTACGGCGCACCAGGTCCTCCGAGGGGAAGGCGAGCGAGGCGAAGTACTCCCAGATCGCCTCGTCCTCCTTCCCCGGCAGCAGCAGCACCTCGGCGTGCCGGACACCGCGCCCGGCGCGGCCGACCTGCTGGTAGTAGGAGATGGGGGAGGAGGGTGAGCCGAGATGCACCACGAAACCCAGATCGGGCTTGTCGAAGCCCATGCCGAGCGCGGAGGTGGCGACCAGGGCCTTCACCTTGTTGGCGAGCAGATCCTCCTCGGCCTGCTGCCGGTCGGCGTTCTCCGTCCTGCCGGTGTACGAGGCGACGGTGTGCCCGCGCTGCCGGAGGAAGGCGGTGACCTCCTCGGCGGCGGCCACGGTGAGCGTGTAGACGATCCCCGAGCCCGGGAGCTCGTCCAGGTGGTCGGCGAGCCAGGCCATCCGGTGTGCGGCGTCCGGCAGGCGCAGCACGCTCAGGCTCAGGCTCTCCCGGTCCAGCGGGCCCCGCAGCACCAGCGCGTCCGACGAGCCTCCCGTACCCAGCTGTTCCGCGACATCGGCGGTGACACGGGCGTTGGCTGTGGCGGTGGTGGCGAGGACGGGAACGCCGTCCGGGAGGTCGGCGAGCATGGTGCGCAGCCGGCGGTAGTCCGGGCGGAAGTCGTGCCCCCAGTCGGAGATGCAGTGCGCCTCGTCGACCACCAGGAGCCCGGTCGCGGCGGAGAGCCTGGGCAGCACCTGGTCGCGGAAGTCGGGGTTGTTCAGCCGCTCCGGACTCACCAGCAGTACGTCGACGTCGCCCGCGGCGATCTCCGTCTGGACGGAGTCCCATTCCTCGCTGTTGGAGGAGTTGATGGTCCGGGCGCGGATTCCGGCTCTGGCCGCGGCCTCCACCTGGTTGCGCATGAGCGCCAGCAGCGGGGAGACGATCACGGTGGGACCGCTGCCCTGCGCCCGCAGCAGCGAGGTGGCCACGAAGTAGACCGCGGACTTGCCCCAGCCCGTGCGCTGCACGACCAGGGCCCGGCGTTTGTCGGCGACCAGCGCCTCGATCGCCCGCCACTGGTCCTCGCGCAGCCGGGCCCCGCCCGAGGCGTCCCCGACGAGGCGGGCGAGAACCGCGTCGGCGGCCGTGCGGAGATCCGCGTTGCTCGTGTGCTCCATGGGTCCATACAACAGGACACCACTGACATGCGGGCGGGTGCGGGGGAGCGGCCCCCTGCGACCCCGAGGTCGGTGGCATGTTCCTGCTCGAAGTTATCCACAGGGCAAACCGGAAGGCCGCAATCCGCGAGATCGTCTTCGCATGACGAACCACGGCGAAACCACTGGATCCCCCGAAAACGGTGACATCTCCGGGCGTGACACCGGTCCCCGGACGCCCGGCGGCGACGAAGACCGCGCACCGCGTCCGCAGGACATCACCTGCACCGCGTACGACAGCCATGGCGACGGACAGCAGGTCACCCTGCGTTCCCCGGCCGAACTCGCCGACGCCCTGCCCTACCTGCTCGGCTACCGCCCCGAGGACAGCATCGTGCTGGTCGCCCTGCACGACAAGGACGGACGGGGCCGGTTCGGCGGCCGCGCCCGGCTCGGTGTCCCCGCCAACCCCGACGACTGGCCCGCCGCCGCCCGGCAACTGACCCACGGCCTGGTGACGGGCAGCGAACGCCGGGGCGCCCGGCCCGAGCAGATGGTCGTCTTCCTCTGCCACGAACCGGGCCGGGGCGAATCCGGCCGGCAGGTCAAGGAGCGGCTGGGCCCGCTCGCCCACGCCCTGCGCCTGGAGTGCGGCGCCCTGGACATCCCGGTGGTCGAGGCCCTGTGCGTCTCGGACGGCCGCTTCTGGTCGTACTGCTGCGACGACGAGGGCTGCTGCCCGTCCGAGGGGACACCGATGGGCCTGCCCGGCACCTCGGTGCTGGCCGCCGCCGCCACCTACGCCGGGCTCCAGGTCCGCGGCACCCTGCGCGAACTGCGCGCCAGGCTCCAGCCGTGGGAGCACTCCGCCGCCCGGGAACAGGAGGCCGCCCTGGACGCCGCCGGCCTGGCTCTGATCCCCAGGATCCTCGACGCGGAGGGCCGGCACGAGGTCGCCGGGGAGACACTGGGGCTGGCCGAGCGGATCCTGGGCCGTCTCGCCGACGCCCCGCCCGTGCCCGGCATGCTCCCGGCGGACCTGCGGGACGACGAACTGCTCGGGCACGACGAGGCCGCGGCGCTGATCCTCGGCCTGCAGGACCGCACGACCCGCGACCGCGCGGCCGAGTGGATGGAGGACGACGAGGCGGGCCCGGCCCTTCGCCTGTGGCGCGCCCTGGCCCGCCGCTGCGTCGGAGCGTACGGCGAACACGCCGCGGCACCCCTCACCCTCGCCGGGTGGGTCGCCTGGTCCACCGGTGACGAACTGGAGGCCCGGGAAGCACTCGCCATGGCCCTGGGCGCCGACCCCGACTACCTCTTCGCCCGGCTTCTGCACCAGGCGTGCAACGAGGGACTGGACCCGGAGTCGATCCGCCGCTGCCTGCGGTCCGAGCGCGGGGACCGCGGGCGGGTGACGCCGGACGAGCCGGCGGCCGTGACCACGGAGCCGCCGGTTGCCGAACCCGCGGTCCCGGGCCCCGAAGCGGCTCCCCTGCCCCGCCGGCGCCGCACCCGTGCGCCCGGCACCGCCAGCGCTCTCCCTCGCCGGGTCCGCAGGGAGGGCGGCCGACCGGGACGACGGGTTCCGCATCCGCGTACGCCGGCGGCGAGCGCCCACCCCGCGGCGGGCGGCGCGGACGAGAGCGGAACGGGTCCCGGCGCGGGGCGTCGCCGCGGTGCCTCGCGGCCGGGCGCGCAGACCGGTCACCAGGGCGGTGACCGGGAGGAGTGAACGAGCTGAGGTGTTGCGCTCGTTGCGCGGGAACCGGCCTCGAGGAGGTGTGGTGGGCGGTGGCGGGGGTGCTGTCCGTGCTGTGCCGTCGGGCCGGGAGCCGTCCGGGGGCCGCTCCGGACAGGCGACGGCTGTCCGGAGCGGGCGGGGAGGCTGGGCGGCCCGGCGTCGGCGGGGTGCCTCCTCCGCTTTCGACTTCGATCGAGCGGAAGACCCCCGTGAGCGGGAGGCACCCCACCGCCCACCTTCCCCCGCTCTCGGCTCCGCTCGAGCTGGGGGACCCCCATCGCCCTGGGAGTACTTCCCAGGCCGTTCAGGCACGGCTGCTCGCGGTGTGGGTGGGCGTGGGCGTGACCCGGAGACGGGCGGTTCCGTTCACCTGAGTGGCGGAACGCCTGGACGGGACGTGACGTCGTATTCCACTTCCACCGGCCTGACCGAAACCTGTCGGCGACGGGCCCGCCCGAGCCACACCGAGCACAGAGAAAGCCTTCCCATGCACCAGCCGGCTCCGCCCGCCTCTTTCGCCGCTCGCGCCGGAGCCCTGACCGGCACGGGGACACCACTGCCACGACAGCGGGATCACCACCCCACCCGTCGGTGGCCCGCCGAGCTGCCGCCCGCGCACACCGCCATGATCTGTGTCGCCCTGCCCGGCCTCGCCATTTCGACGGAACAGGGACAGCAGACCGGCAGCGGGCTGGAAGGGTTCTACCGCGCGGGACGGCGGCTCCTCTCCCGGTTCCAGGTCCGCGTGGCCGGGCGGGAGCCGCTCGCGGTCCAGGCGCGGATGGTGGCCGCCGACCGGGCCCGTTTCGTGGGGACGCTGCGGGTGTCCCCGCGAGGCGGCGGCCCGGACCCGGACGTGATCGTGGAGCGGACACGCTGCGCGGACGGCACGGAACGGATCACGCTGCGCAGCGCGGCCCCGCGTCCGTTGCGCCTGCCCGTCGAGGTGGCCCTCGGTACGGATCTCGCCGACCTCGGGGCGATCGCCGCCGGCCGCGCGGGGCCCGAACTGCCGGCCGATGTCCACGCCTGTGGCCTGCGCTGGTCCCGTGCCGGCGCACGCGCGTCGGTCACGGCCGAACCGCCGCCCGCCGAGGCGCTGGCCTCCGCCGGACTGCTGCGCTGGGAGTTCGACCTGCCCCCGGGCGGCAGCGCGAGCATCGAGTTGCGCGTACGGCAGGACGGAGCGGCGCCTCTTCGTTCCGCGGGCCGCACGGCCACGAGCCCGCTCGCTCCGGCGCGTGCCACGGGAGACGACCCGCGGGTTCCCGCCCTGCTGCGGGCGAGCGTCGACGACCTCCGGGCCCTCCTGCTGCGTGACCCGGAGCACCCCGCCGACCTCCACCTCGCGGCCGGCGCCCCCTGGCGCTGCGGGCTCGCCCCGGCCGAGGCCCTCGCCGCCGCCCGGATGGCCCTGCCGCTCGGCACCGGGCTCGCCGCGGGCACCCTGCGCGTCCTCGCCCGCACCCAACTCCCCGGGCCGGGACCGAAGGCCGGCATGATTCCCGGCCCGCGCCGCGACGCCGGGCCCCATCTGCCTCCCGGCTGCACGGGAACGGAGGCCACGCTGCTCTTCCCCGTGCTCCTGGCCGAGGCCCGCCGCTGGGGGCTTCCCGGACGCGAGACCGAGGAGCTGCTTCCGGCCGCCGAACGCTGTCTGGCCTGGCTGCGGAACACGGTGGGCGACGGCGCCTACCTGCCCGACCCGCAGCCCGGCGGGCCCGTCCGCTGCGAGACCCAGGCCCAGGCCCACCGGGCGGCCCTGCTCGGCGCCGACCTGCTCGACGCGTACGGCAGACCGGGCGGCGCCGGACTGCGGCAGTGGGCGCGGATCTTGCGCGGGGCCTTCCACGACGACTTCTGGATCGACGGCCTGCGCGGAGACCGGCCGGCGGCGGCCCGCGCCCCGGACGGCCGCCCCGTCCCGCACCTGGGCGCACCGGTCGCGCACCTCCTCGACACCGGGCTGCTGGGCGGGGGCGAACTCGCGCCCGGCCTCCTCGGCAGGGTGCGGACCGAGCGGCTGGCGCGGCTGCTGGGCGGTCCCGACCTGGACTCGGGCTGGGGCCTGCGCGGCATGGGCGTGGAGGAGGAGGGATACAACCCGTTCGGACACCGCTCCGGCGCCGTGCGGGTCCGCGAGACGGCGCTCGCCGTCGCGGGACTCGCGGCCGCCGGCTACGAGAGGGAGGCGGCGTCCCTGCTGCGGGGTGTGCTCGGGGCGGCGGAGGCGTTCGGCCACCGGCTGCCCGAGATGTACGCGGGGGAGCAGCGGACCGAGGGGAGCGCTCCGCTCCCGCACCCGGCGGCCTGCCGCCCGGCGGCCACGGCGGCGGCCGCCGGAGTCCTGCTGCTGACCACGCTCGCGGGGGTCCGCCCCGACGCCCCGGCCCGGACGGTCGCGCTGCGCCCGGTGCGCGGCGCCCCGCTGGGCGAGACGGTCCTGACGGGACTGCGCGTGGCGGGCGCCCCCTTCGCCGTACGGATCAGCCGGCTCGGTCTCGTCATGGTCGAGGAAGCGGCCGACGGACTCCAGTTGGGAGCCTGATCCGGTGGGGCACATCCTCGCCGGGTGGCGGGGAGAGCGGAACGACGGACCCGCCGGAGCGAAGTGGATCAGTTGGTGTCACGGTCGGCGAAGGGAGTGTTTATCGTCAGGCAGACGACTATGATCACCGCATGCCCTACGACCCGTCAGCCTTTCCCCCCTTCGCCGTCACCGTGGACCTGGTCGTGCTGACCGTACGCCGCCATGCCCTGTGCGCGCTGGCGGTGCGCCGGGGCGAGGCGCCGTTCCAGGGGCGCTGGGCGCTCCCCGGCGGCTTCGTGCGGGACGACGAGGACCTGGCGCAGGCGGCGGCCCGGGAACTGGCCGAGGAGACAGGGCTGCGGGTGCACGATCCCGCCGTCCCCGCCCAGGACAACGGCGCTCACCTGGAACAGCTCGCCACGTACGGCGATCCCGAGCGCGACCCCCGGATGCGGGTCGTCAGCGTCGCCCACCTCGCCCTCGCCCCCGACCTGCCCGCGCCCCGGGCGGGCGGTGACGCCAGCAACGCACGCTGGGCGCCCGTGGAGGAACTGCTGCAGCAGGGCGGTCACGGCCGGGACGGCGAGCCGGTGGCGCCACTCGCCTTCGACCATGCCCGGATCCTGTCGGACGGGGTGGAACGCGCCCGCTCCAAGATCGAGTACTCGTCGCTGGCGACGGCCTTCTGCCCGCCCGAGTTCACCGTCGGCGAGCTGCGCCGGGTCTACGAGGCGGTCTGGGGCGTGGCGCTCGACCCGCGCAACTTCCACCGCAAGGTGACGGGCACGCCGGGCTTCCTGGTCCCCACCGGTGGCACGACCACCAGGCAGGGCGGTCGCCCTGCCCAGCTCTTCCGGGCCGGAGGCGCCACCCTGCTCAACCCCCCGATGCTGCGCCCCGAGGTCTGACGCGGCACGGCCGGACCCGGCCAACGGGCCCGGCGGGGCAGCGCCCTTCCCCTCCGCCGACCGGCCGCGAGATGCCCGGAAAATCCGATATGGCGCGCTATCTTGCATCGGGTGATCCAGGCCACCGGACTGACCAGCAGCCCTCGCAAAGAGCTTCCGCCCGCCGTCGACGACGTCTCCTTCGAGGCGCACGCGGGCCGCGTCACCGCGTTGCTCGGAGCACCGGGCGCCGGCAAGACGACGGCGCTCCGGCTCATGCTCGAACTCCAACGCGGCCGTGGCGTCACCCACTTCAGGGGCCGCCCGCTGCACCGCATCCCCCATCCCGCCCGCGAAGTCGGCGTGCTGCTCGGCGAGGTGCCGGGCCACCCCGCCCGCACCGTCCGCGGGCACCTGCGCATGCTGTGCGCCGCCGCGGGCGTCCCGGTCCGCCGGGCCGACGAAGTCCTCGAGGCGGCAGGGCTCGTGAGCCTGCGCGACGAACGCCTGGGCACCCTGTCGCGCGGTATGGACCGCCGCCTGGGACTGGCCTGCGCACTGCTGCCGGACCCGCACACACTCGTGCTCGACGAGCCCGCGCGCGGGCTCTCCGCCGCCGAGCACCGCTGGCTGTACGGCACGCTCCGGGCGTACGCGGCCCAGGGCGGCACGGTGCTGTGCACGACGGCCGACCCGAAGGAGGCCGCGCGGATCGCGGACCACGTGGTCACCCTGGAACGGGGGAGACTCGTCGCCGACCAGGAGGCGGCGGACTTCTCGCGGACCCGGCTGCGTCCCCGCGTCGCCGTCCGCAGCCCGCACGCCGCCCGCCTCTCCGCCCTGCTCGCACAGGAGGCCCGCGCCACCCGGCGGTCCGTGGAGGCCGTGCACGAGGGCGGCAACCGCCTCTGTGTCTACGGCAGTACCTGCGCGGACGTCGGCGAGGTCGCGTTCCGGCACGGCATCGTCGTGCACCAACTGGCGGACGAGACCGGGGACATGGGGCCCGGTGCCGGAGCGGGCGAACCGGCGCCGGACGAGAAGGCGACCCCGGCCGGCACCGCCGTCCGGGAGGCCGGGGAACCCGTGCCCGCGGACGACACGGCACGCGATCCGGGCCACCACCCCGGCGCCCCGGCCGGCGAAGGCTCCCCCGTGTCCGTGTCCCCGCCGCAGCAGGCGCCGGACGGATCCGCCGCCGAGGACGCCCACCCGGCCCCCAGGGCCCGCTCGCGCCGGGCCGCCCGCACACGCGACGCCGCTGCCGGGCTTCCCCCTCCCGTCTCCGTCCGCCCCGCCCCCAGGCCCCTTCGCCCGCTGCGCTACGAGTTCCGCCGCGCCACGGGTGTCGGCACGGGGTTCCTCGTCGGTGCGGCCGTGCTCGTCGTGTCCGCGCTCACCGCCGTACTGCTGGCGCGGGCCGGGCACACCCCGCAGCCGCGCCTGCTGGCCGCGTGGCCGAGGGAGCTGCCGCTGCCGCCCGCGGCGCTCGGCGCGGGACTGCTCGGCGCGCTGGCCTTCGGCGACGAGTTCCGCCACCCCGCGCTGGCGGCGGACCGCGGCACCGTGCCCCGGCGGCTGGGGCTGCTGACCGCCAAACTCCTCGTGGCCTCGGCCACCGCGCTGGTGCTGGCCGTCCTGACCGTCGGGTGCGACGCCGAGCTGCTCTACCTCGTCTACGGACGGGAGACCGTCGAGGTTCCCGCCGACTGGCTGCCGCTGAGTGCGGGTTGGCTCGGCCTGGTGACCGGGTGCGCCTGCGCCGGTGTGCTGGCCGCGGGCGTGTTCCGGTCCACCACCGCCGGTCTCGCCGTCGTCGTCGCCGTACCCCTTCTCGTCGTGCCGCTCGTGCACAAGGTGACGGAGGGGCCGGCGGCGCGCACCCCGGCCCCGCTCGCGTCGCGGCTGCGGGACGGTGTGCCGTTCCGGTGGCCCTTCGGGGGCGAACGCCACCTGGACGCGGTCCTGCGCCTGGTCGCCCAACCCGTCGGCGGGGCCCTGACGTTGTCGCTGGCGGCGCTGCTGTGCGCGTACGTGCTCACCGGTCTGCGGAGCAGAGTCCGATAACGACCGTCCACGAACACATCGGCCCGCCCCTGGCCACAACTCCCCGCAGAAAGCCCATTTCTTTCCGATAAGGCGTCAATTGCGACGGGGTGAGCGATCACCCTTTCGTGTGCTTTTCACCAAAGACCTTAAGGGAGTTGGAAGCGGAGCCGACAAAGGATGCGTGAGTACCCTTGCGCACACCATGATGACCGCCGCCCGCTCCGCAGACTCCGGCCTCGCGAGCCCGGGCGGACTCGACCGCTACCCCTACGCCGAGACGCCCGCCGTCGACCGCGTCGGGGCCCCTGCCTGGGACGGCGCGGACCCGGAGCTGGGCCGTGTGGGCCGACGGGCCGCGGGCAGCCGCGGTCGCGGACTGCACGGCCAACTCGTCCAGCAGTTGGGTCAGATGATCGTTTCCGGGGACCTGGGCGCCGACCGCCCGCTGGTGCCGGAGGAGATCGGCCAGCGCTTCGAGGTCTCCCGCACCGTCGTCCGCGAGTCGCTCCGCGTCCTGGAGGCCAAGGGCCTGGTCAGCGCCCGGCCGAACGTCGGCACGCGCGTGCGCCCCGTCAGCGACTGGAACCTCCTCGACCCGGACATCATCGAGTGGCGGGCCTTCGGGCCGCAGCGCGACGACCAGCGCCGTGAGCTCAGCGAGCTGCGCTGGACGATCGAGCCGCTCGCCGCCTGCCTGGCGGCCGGCCACGGGCGGGAGGACGTCCAGCAGCGGCTGACCGACATGGTCGAGATCATGGGCCATGCCATGGGTCAAGGCGACGCCCTGACCTTCGCCCGCGCCGACGCGGAGTTCCACTCCTTGCTCATCCAGGTCGCCGGCAACCGGATGCTGGAGCACCTCTCCGGGATCGTGTCCGCCGCACTGCAGGTCTCGGGCGGCCCGGCCACGGGCTGTGAGCGGCCGAACGAGACGTCCCTGGCACAGCACGGCCGGATCGTCGACGCCCTCGCCGGCGGCGACGGCGCGGCGGCCGAGGCGGCCATGCGGCAACTGCTCACGGTCCACCCAGAGGTGGAACGCGTGGTGCCCGCCCCGCGCGAGCACTGACCGCGTTCCGCGGACGGCGCGGTCCGGCATGCCATCCCCCTCCTGTGGCAGCGCCCCACCGATGAGCCGTCCCCCGTCGGACCCCGCGGGATCATCGACGATCCCGCGGGGTCCGATGCCCAGAACGGCGTGGCAGACTCGGAGAGGTGACCTCCTCGCCCCTGAGTGAACGCTTTCGTGGTTGTTTGACCGATTGTGTGCGCTTGCGGGGTGTGACTCGGGCCACGCGGATTGGGCGTAACGCTCCTGGGAAGAACGCGATGACCTAAGAGGTGACAGCCGCGGAGGGAATACGGACGCCGTTCATGGCGCTGTGCATCTTCCCCGGCCCCCGCCCGCACCGTCGGCCCATCCCCAAGCCGGCGGTCGGCTCCTGTCCACTGTGGACGGGGCCGGAAGCCGTTTTCCAACGTTCCGAGAGGTTGTTCGTGTCGGCCAGCACATCCCGTACGCTCCCGCCGGAGATCGCCGAGTCCGTCTCTGTCATGGCGCTCATTGAGCGGGGAAAGGCTGAGGGGCAGATCGCCGGCGATGACGTGCGTCGGGCCTTCGAAGCTGACCAGATTCCGGCCACTCAGTGGAAGAACGTACTGCGCAGCCTCAACCAGATCCTCGAGGAAGAGGGTGTGACGCTGATGGTCAGTGCCGCAGAGCCCAAGCGCACCCGCAAGAGCGTCGCAGCGAAGAGTCCCGCCAAGCGCACCGCCACCAAGACGGTCGCCGCCAAGACGGTGACCACCCGGAAGGCCACCGCCACCGCGACTCCGGCGGCGCCCGCCGCCGACCCCGCCGCCGAGGAGGAGGCACCCGCCAAGAAGGCGGCTGCCAAGAAGACGACCGCGAAGAAGGCGGCCGTCAAGAAGACCACGGCCAAGAAGACGGCCGCCAAGAAGACCACGGCCAAGAAGGACGACGCCGAGCTGGGCGACGAGGAGGTCCTCGAGGACACCAAGGCCGCGGAGGAGCCCGAGGGCGCCGAGAACGCCGGCTTCGTGCTCTCCGACGAGGACGAGGACGACGCGCCCGCCCAGCAGGTCGCCGCCGCCGGTGCCACCGCCGACCCGGTCAAGGACTACCTCAAGCAGATCGGCAAGGTCCCCCTGCTCAACGCCGAGCAGGAGGTCGAGCTCGCCAAGCGCATCGAGGCGGGTCTGTTCGCCGAGGACAAGCTGGCCAACTCCGACAAGCTGGCGCCCAAGCTCAAGCGCGAGCTGGAGATCATCGCCGAGGACGGCCGCCGCGCCAAGAACCACCTCCTGGAGGCCAACCTCCGCCTGGTGGTCTCCCTGGCCAAGCGCTACACCGGCCGCGGCATGCTCTTCCTGGACCTCATCCAGGAGGGCAACCTCGGTCTGATCCGCGCGGTGGAGAAGTTCGACTACACCAAGGGCTACAAGTTCTCCACGTACGCCACCTGGTGGATTCGCCAGGCGATCACCCGCGCGATGGCCGACCAGGCGCGCACCATCCGTATCCCGGTGCACATGGTCGAGGTCATCAACAAGCTCGCGCGCGTGCAGCGTCAGATGCTCCAGGACCTGGGCCGCGAGCCCACCCCGGAGGAGCTGGCCAAGGAACTCGACATGACCCCCGAGAAGGTCATCGAGGTCCAGAAGTACGGCCGCGAGCCCATCTCCCTGCACACCCCGCTGGGCGAGGACGGCGACAGCGAGTTCGGTGACCTCATCGAGGACTCCGAGGCGGTCGTCCCGGCCGACGCGGTCAGCTTCACGCTGCTGCAGGAGCAGCTGCACTCCGTCCTGGACACCCTGTCCGAGCGCGAGGCGGGCGTCGTCTCCATGCGCTTCGGTCTCACCGACGGTCAGCCGAAGACCCTCGACGAGATCGGCAAGGTGTACGGCGTCACGCGCGAGCGCATCCGCCAGATCGAGTCCAAGACCATGTCGAAGCTGCGCCACCCGTCGCGCTCCCAGGTGCTGCGCGACTACCTCGACTAGGTCCGCCCGCCACGGCGCACCGTCGTGTGCCGGTTCGCGTCAGGCCCGGTTTCCCGTCCTGGGGAGCCGGGCCTTCGCGTTGTCGCGCGGGTGCGGGCTCGGACGGGGTCCATCACTGTGGGTGTTTCAGGATCACCCCAGTGTGAGGAGCGCGCATGCGACGTCGTCTTGCCCGGGCCCTGGCCCGGCCGCTGGCCCTCGCGGCCGCCGCGACCGTCATACCGCTGGCCTCGGCTGTCCCGGCGACCGCCGACAGCATCGTCGTCGGGGGCTTCCCCGTCGACGTCTCGGAGGGTCCGTGGACGGTGGCGCTGTCCAGCCGCGACCGGTTCGGAGGTACGCGAGCGGGACAGTTCTGCGGGGGTGTGGCGGTCGGCCGGACCACCGTGCTCACCGCGGCCCACTGCATGGACGAGGAGGTGCTGGGGGCGCCCCCGGGCCGCGTGGGCGATCTCAAGGTGATCACGGGGCGTACGGAACTGCTCTCGGAGCGCGGTCGGGAGATCGCCGTACGCGGCACCTGGGTGAACCCGGACTACGACGGCGTGACCAACTCCGGCGACTACGCCGTGCTCAGCCTGGCCGAGCCGCTGCCGTCGAGCTCGGTGATAGCCATGGCCGGGGCCGGTGATCCCGCGTACCGGGCGGGTACCGCGGCCACCGTCTACGGGTGGGGGGACACCACGGGGTCCGGGGCGTACGCCGGCAGCCTGCACGCGGCACGCGTGCGGGTGCAGCCCGACGCGCTGTGCGGGAAGGCGTACCCAGGCGGTTCCGAGGGCACCTACCGCGCCGAGACGATGCTGTGCGCGGGAGAGCAGCAGGGGGGCCGGGACGCTTGTCAGGGGGACAGCGGGGGGCCGCTGGTGGCCCAGGGACGGCTGATAGGTCTCGTCTCCTGGGGGACGGGGTGCGGCTGGGCGGGCAGCCCCGGGGTGTACACGCGCGTCTCCGACATCCTGCGGACCCTCGGATGGCCGCGGGGCTGAGAACAGCCGGAAGGGCGCAGGGGGGCCGCTGAGCGGTTCCTGGCCGGTACGGGCATGAGACGGGCGGCCGCCTCCGGAGTGGAGGCAGCCGCCCGCTCACCGGCCTGTGCCGGGCTGCTCGTCGTCGGACGCGAGGTGTCGGCGCTCTGTCAGCGCTCTTCGTCGGGAGCGGTCGCCGGAGGGGCGGTCAGCCGCTCCGTCTCGTCCTGTATCTCAGCGGCGATCTTCTTGAGTTCCGGCTCGAACTTGCGGCCGTGGTGGGCGCAGAAGAGCAGTTCTCCGCCGCTCAGCAGGACGACGCGCAGGTATGCCTGGGCGCCGCAGCGGTCGCAGCGATCGGCGGCCGTCAGTGGGCTCGCGGGGGTCAGAACAGTAGTCACGTCGCCTCTTCTCTAGCTCGACGAGCTGTCGTACCAGGGTCAACATCCAACCAGCCCCAAAACGTTCCCGCTCGTGGCTTCTCCTCGAAAAAAATTTCCGAGGTGGGTGGCTGTTGCCGGTTGGCGGCGAATGTGCCGTAGTGCGTGTCTGATGTGTCGTACGGATTCGCGTTCGTATCGGTGGTCGGCCCTCCCGGCTGGCTTGCCGGTTGTTCATGAGGACGTGCCCGGAGCCTAAATGGTTCATGCCTCGAAGGGAACGTGATGTGTGCTTCACTCCATCGAGGGATCGAACATGCATGCGACCCTGGACTAGGGTGGGCGGAAGCGAGGGTGGCGTTACAACGGCTCTACCAGGCCTCGGTACCCTCTCACCGGTGACTGAAGCCGCGCCCTTACCCAAGAGGGCCGCATCTGAAATTCAGCGAGGAGCGAACCGCGTGACCGCCGAGACGTCCGTGCCGTCCACAGCGCTGCTGGCAGGAGCAGACCGGGACGGTTCCAACTACACCGCGCGGCACCTGCTCGTCCTCGAGGGGCTCGAGGCCGTGCGGAAGCGCCCCGGAATGTACATCGGGTCGACCGACAGCCGCGGTCTGATGCACTGCCTCTGGGAGATCATCGACAACTCCGTGGACGAGGCCCTCGGAGGCTACTGCGACCACATCGACGTGATCCTCCACGACGACGGCTCGGTGGAGGTCCGGGACAACGGCCGGGGCATCCCGGTCGACGTCGAACCCAAGACCGGCCTCTCCGGCGTCGAGGTCGTCATGACCAAGCTGCACGCCGGCGGCAAGTTCGGCGGCGGCTCGTACGCGGCCTCCGGCGGTCTGCACGGCGTCGGCGCCTCCGTCGTCAACGCGCTCTCCGCGCGGCTGGACGTCGAGGTGGACCGCGGCGGGCACACCCATGCGATCAGCTTCCGGCGCGGTGTCCCCGGAGCCTTCGCCGCCGTGGGCCCGGACGCGAAGTTCGAGGCCGGGAGCGGACTGCGCAAGGCCAAGAAGATCCCCAAGACCCGCAGCGGCACGCGCGTGCGCTACTGGGCCGACCGCCAGATCTTCCTCAAGGACGCCAAGCTCGCCCTGGACACGCTGCACCAGCGCGCCCGCCAGACCGCGTTCCTGGTCCCCGGCCTGACCATCGTCGTCCGCGACGAGTACGGGCTCGGCGAGGGCGGAAGCAAGGGTGAGGAGTCGTTCCGCTTCGACGGCGGCATCAGCGAGTTCTGCGAGTTCCTGGCCTCCGACAGGCCCGTCTGCGACACCCTCCGCTTCACCGGACAGGGCACCTTCAAGGAGACCGTCCCGGTCCTCGACGAGCACGGCCAGATGACGCCCACCGAGGTCACCCGCGAGCTCGGCGTCGACGTCGCGATGCGCTGGGGCACCGGCTACGACACCACGCTCAGGTCGTTCGTCAACATCATCGCCACTCCCAAGGGCGGCACCCATGTCGCAGGCTTCGAGCAGGCCGTCGCCAAGACGATGAACGAGGTGCTGCGCGCCAAGAAGATGCTGCGCGTGGCCGAGGACGACATCGTCAAGGACGACGCCCTCGAGGGCCTCACCGCGGTGGTCACGGTCCGTCTGGCCGAGCCGCAGTTCGAAGGCCAGACCAAGGAGGTCCTCGGCACCTCGGCGGCCCGCCGCATCGTGAACAACGTGATCTCCAAGGAACTCAAGGCGTTCCTGACCTCCACCAAGCGCGACGACGCCCAGCAGGCCCGCGTCGTCATGGAGAAGGCCGTCGCCGCGGCCCGGACCCGCATCGCGGCCCGTCAGCACAAGGACGCGCAGCGCCGCAAGACGGCCCTGGAGTCCTCCTCGCTGCCCGCCAAGCTCGCCGACTGCCGCAGCGACGACGTCGACCGCAGCGAGCTGTTCATCGTCGAGGGAGACTCCGCGCTCGGCACGGCCAAGCTCGCCCGGAACTCCGAGTTCCAGGCGCTTCTGCCGATCCGCGGCAAGATCCTCAACGTCCAGAAGTCGTCCGTGACGGACATGCTGAAGAACGCCGAGTGCGGCGCGATCATCCAGGTCATAGGGGCGGGCTCGGGGCGCACCTTCGACATCGACACGGCCCGCTACGGCAAGATCATCATGATGACCGACGCCGATGTCGACGGCTCCCACATCCGCACCCTGCTGCTGACCCTGTTCCACCGCTACATGCGGCCCATGGTCGAGTCGGGCCGGGTGTTCGCCGCGGTGCCGCCGCTGCACCGCATCGAGCTGATCCAGCCCAAGAAGGGCCAGGACAAGTACGTCTACACGTACTCGGACCGGGAACTGCGCGACAAGCTCATGGAGTTCCAGAGCAAGAACATCCGCTACAAGGACTCGATCCAGCGCTACAAGGGCCTCGGCGAGATGGACGCCGACCAGCTGGCCGAGACCACCATGGACCCGCGTCACCGCACCCTGCGCCGGATCAACCTCACCGACCTGGAGGCCGCCGAGCAGGTCTTCGACCTCCTGATGGGCAACGACGTCGCCCCGCGCAAGGAGTTCATCTCCAGTTCCGCGGCGACGCTGGACCGGTCGCGCATCGACGCCTGATCAAGTCGGAGGGAACCGGCGGCGCCCTGCGGCCCAGGTGAGTGGAGTCCGGCACGCCCTTCAGGCAGTGGGGGAGGGCGCGCCGGACCCGGCGTCTCCGGCGCGATCCGCCGGACAGGTCCTGGCGGGCACGCGGGACGCGCGCACGGACCAGTCACCTGATGGGGTGAAGCGGAACGGGAAGAAGAGTCGGGGATCTTCCCGTTCTGTCCATCCTTGGGCATGCAGCGAAGCAACTCGGGGGACGTGAGGTACGACGATCCCTGGTACGACGCCCTGGCCTCGGGCTGGGGCGAGTCGGCCGGCCCGACGGAAGCGGTGCCGCCGGCCCGCCGCGCGGACGGGGCCGACGTCTACCTAGAAGTACAGCGCAGCGCGGCCTTCCAGGAGGTGCGCAGCCGCTACCGGCGGTTCGTGGTCCCGGCGGTCGCCGCCTTCCTCACCTGGTACGTGGCGTACGTCGTGACCGCCACGACCGCGCCGGGACTGATGGCACGGCCCGTCGCGGGCGCCGTGAACCTGGGCATGCTCGCCGGGCTCGGCCAGTTTCTGACCACCTTCCTGCTCACCTGGGCCTACGTCCGCCACGCGCGGCTGCGTCGGGACCGGGCGGCGCTGGAACTGCGCTGGGACGCCCAGGAGCTGGCGCGCGGGAGAGGCGGCGCGGCATGACGGGCGATCACCAGTTGGCGGCGCTGCTGCTGTTCGGCGCTTTCGTCGCGGTGACCCTGGGCATCACGACCTGGGTGAGCCGCCACCGGCAGGGCTCGGCGGAGGAGTTCTACGCGGGCGGCCGGCTCTTCTCCCCGATGGAAAATGGTTTTGCCATCGCGGGCGACTACATGTCGGCCGCGTCCTTCCTCGGCATCTCCGGACTCATCGCGCTCGTCGGCTACGACGGGATGCTCTACTCGGTGGGTTTCCTGGTGGCCTGGCTGGTGGTCCTGTTCCTGGTCGCGGAACTGGTGCGCAACTGCGGGCGGTTCACGCTCGCCGACGTGGTCGCCGCGCGCATGCGGGAACGACCGGTGCGCATCGCGTCGGGAACCTCGTCGGTCACCGTGTCCGTTCTGTATCTGGTGGCGCAGATGGTGGGCGCGGGCAGCCTGGTCGCGCTGCTGCTCGGCGGTACGGGCGAGGCGGCCCGGGCCTGGACCGTCGTAGGCGTCGGCGTCCTCATGGTCGTCTACGTGTCGTTGGGAGGGATGCGGGCCACCACCTGGATCCAGATCGTCAAAGCGGTCCTGTTGCTCGGCGGCACCGTCACGCTGACCGTCCTCGTCCTGCTGCGCTTCCACGGCGACTTCAACCGGCTGCTCCTCACCGCCGCCGAACGCAGCGGTCACGGTGAGGCGTTCCTGGCGCCCGGTCTCGCCTACGGCGGGGACTGGACCGCGCGGTTCGACTTCATCAGCCTCGGTCTCGCGCTGGTGCTCGGCACGGCCGGGCTGCCGCACATCCTGTCCCGCTTCTACACCGTTCCCACCGCGCGGGCGGCACGGCGGTCGGTCGTCTGGGCGATCGGGCTCATCGGCGGTTTCTACCTGATGACGATCGTGCTCGGCTTCGGCGCCGCCGCCCTCATCGGGCCGGACGCCGTGCGCGCCTCGAACGCGTCCGGGAACACGGCGGTGCCCCTGCTGGCGCTCGACCTGGGCGGCGGCGCCGGCTCCACGGGTGGAACGATCCTGTTCGCGGTCGTCGCCGCGGTCGCCTTCGCCACGATCCTCGCCGTGGTCGCCGGGATCACGCTCGCCTCCTCGGCGTCCGTCGCGCACGACCTGTACGCCTCCCTGCGCCGCCGGCGCGGGAAGCCGCGCAGCGAGGTGGCCGTCGCCCGCGTCGCCTCGGTCGGCATCGGCCTGGTCGCGATCGGCCTCGGTCTGCTGGCCCGCGACCTCAACGTCGCGTTCCTGGTGGGTCTCGCCTTCGCCGTGGCCGCCTCCGCGAACCTGCCCGTGCTGCTGTACTCGCTGTTCTGGCGCGGCTTCACCACACGTGGTGCCGTGTGGGCCGTGTACGGAGGGCTGATCCCGGCCGTGGTGCTGGTGCTGCTGTCCCCCGTGGTGTCGGGCAGCCCCGCGTCCCTCTTCCCGGGCACCGACTTCCAGCTCTTCCCGCTGCAGAACCCCGGTCTGGTCTCCATCCCGCTGGGCTTCCTCGCGGGCTGGCTCGGCACGCTCACCTCGCCCGAGGTGCCCGACGAGGCCAAACACGCGGAGACCGAGGTGCGCTCACTGACCGGCGCGGGGGCCGCGTAGGGCGCCCGGCGGAGACGGACGGCGCCGCCGTCCGCGGAAGTTCCCTCCCCGCCCCCATGGACCGTGTCCTCAGGCGCGGGTCGCCCACACATAACGGTGTTCAGGGCGGCCCGCGTCACCGTATTTCAGGGTCAGCGTGGCCCGCCCCGTGCGCTCCAGGAGCTTCAGGTAGCGCTGGGCGGTCTGGCGGCTCACCCCCGTGCGTTCGGCGATCTCCTGGGCCGACAGCGGACCGCCCGCGTTCATCAGGGACTGCCGTACGAGTTCGGCGGTGGTGGGGGAGTGCCCCTTCGGCAACTGCGGCTCGGACGACGCCGACAGCGCGCCGAAGATGCGGTCCACCTCCGCCTGCTCCGCCTCGCCGCCGCCGTCGAGGGTGCGGCGCAGCTCCGCGTACGCCTCCAGCTTGGCGCGCAGCCCGGCGAAGGCGAACGGCTTGACCAGGTACTGCAGGGCGCCCTGGCGCATCGCCGCCTGCACCGTGGACACGTCACGGGCGGCCGTCACCATGATCACGTCGGTCTGGTGCCCGCGCCGACGCATCGCCTGCACCACCTCGAGCCCCGTCTCGTCGGGCAGGTAGTGGTCCAGGAGGACGAGATCCAGCCGGGGCAGCGACTCCAGCCGGCCGAGCGCCTCGGCCGCGCTGTGCGCCTGGCCGGCGACATGGAAGCCGGGCACCTTCTCGACGTACGCGGCGTTGACCCGCGCGACCCGCACGTCGTCGTCCACGACCAGGACCTCGATCATTCCGACTCCTCCTCGGCGGTCCCGGGGACGGACACCCCGGTGAGCGCGGGTTCCGCGCCCGGCTCGGTCAGGGCCTCGGGCAGCACGACGGTGAACTCCGCGCCCCCGCCGGGCGCCTCGCCCACGTCCGCGCCGCCCCCCTGCCGCTCGGCGAGCCGGCGCACCAGCGGCAGCCCGATGCCCCGCTCGCGGTGGGCCGGCGGCTCCTTGGTGGACCAGCCCTCGGTGAAGATCGACTCGCGGTGCTCCGGCGGAATTCCGGGCCCGGTGTCGCGTACCACGAGCACCGCCGTACGGCCCTCGGCGCGCAGTTCGACCTCCACGCGCGCGTGCGGAGTGCCGGCGACGGCGTCCAGGGCGTTGTCGACCAGATTGCCGACGACGGTGACGAGCCCCCGGGGGTCGATCAGCCGGTCCGGCAGCCGGGTCCCGTCCGACACCCACAGCGCCACGCCGCGCTCGGCCGCGACCGTCGCCTTGCCCACCAGCAGCGCCGCGAGCAGCGGGTCCCGGATCTTCTCGGTGACCTGCTCCGACGTGGCACGGTGGTCCCCGACGACCTCGCCGACGAACTCCACCGCGTCGTCGTACATCTCCAGCTCCAGCAGCCCCAGCAGGGTGTGCATGCGGTTGGCGTGCTCGTGGTCCTGGGCGCGCAGCGCGTCGATGAGTCCCCGCGTGGAGTCCAGCTCCCGGCCGAGCCGGTCCAGCTCCGTGCGGTCGCGCAGGGTGGCCACGGCGCCTCCGTCGTCCGTCGGCATCCGGTTGGCGACCAGGACCCGCCGGCCGCGGACGGTGAGCAGATCGGTACCGGTCACCCGCCCGGCCAGCACATCGGCGGTGCGTCCCGCGCCGAGCGCCAGGTCGGGGGAGCGGCCGACGGCCTCCTCGCCGATCCCCAGCAGACGCTGCGCCTCGTCGTTCAGCAGGCGGATGCGGCCGGTGCGGTCCAGGGCGACGACACCCTCCCGGATGCCGTGCAGCATCGCCTCACGCTCCGCGAGCAGCGCCGCGATGTCCGAGAAGGCCAGGTCGCGGGTCTGACGCTGCACCCGCCGGGAGATCAGCCAGGCCGCGAACGCGCCCACGGCCAGGGCACCGCCCGCGTACGCGAACAGTCCGGGGATGGCGTGGATCAGCCTGGCCCGGACGCTGTCGTAGGCGATGCCGACGGAGACCGCCCCGACGATCTCCCCGCCGCCGTCCCGCAGCGGGACCTTGCCCCGCGCGGAGCGCCCCAGCGTGCCGTCGTCGATCTCCATGACGTCATGTCCGGCCAGCGCCTCACCGGGGTCGGTCGACACCAGGCCGCCGATCCGCTCCGGATCGGTGTGCGACCAGCGCACGCCCCGCACATCCAGCACCACGACGTACTCGGCACCGGTGGCCTTCCGGATCCGTTCGGCCTCCCGCTGCACCGGCCCGTCCGGGGACGGCGTCGTGCCGCGCAGGTCCCGCGCCAGCTGCGGCTGCTGGGCGGTGGTCTGCGCGATCGCGAGCGCGCGGCGCATCGCCTGGTCGTCCAGCTGGTCGCCGAGCGGCGCGAGGAACAGCCCGGTGGCCAGCACCGCGACTCCCGCGGCGATCGCCAGCTGCATCAGCAGGACCTGCGAGAACACCCGCCGCGGCAGGCCGAGGCGCAGGCGGCGTGCGGGGGGAGTGGAGCTCATACCCATGACGGTACGTGGGTGGGCGCGGGGGGCCGCAGGGGTGTGGCGGGGATCTCCTGGGCCCGGGTTTCCGCGAGCGGGGACGGTCAGCCCGCCAACGCCGCCAGGGTCACCTCGCGGACGCCCACGACGTCCATCCGCGCGGGCGAGCCGAGCACCGACCCGCAGCTCTCCGGACGGGGCGGCAGGGACGCACCCCGGGCGACCTCCACCAGCCACCGGCGCCCGTCCCCGTGGGCGACGGTCACTTCCCAGCGGGGTGCCGCGCCGTCCGTCCGTACGACACTCAGGGCCTCGGCGGCGTACTCGCCCACCGCGCGCCGGACGGCCAGCTCGGCCGCCTGACCGGGCCGCTCCCAGGCGGAACCTCCCCGGCATCCATCGAGGACGATCCGGCCCTCCCGCACGCCGTGCAGCACCTCCTTGACGGTGTGAGCCTCGGCCCGTCCGTACGCGTAGCCGTACGGCAGCACGAGCGTCGTGGGGGAGAAGCGGTGACCGCCCAGGTGCGTGACCTCCCAGACACCCTCGACCCCGGAGGCGGCGAGTTCGGCCGCCAGGGGCCGTCCGAGGAGGGCGCAGCAGCGGTCGCGCTTGCCGTTGGTGCAGACGAGGGCGAGAGGATCGCCCTCGTGGGGCCGTCCGCCGAGCGCGGTCGCGAAGGACTCCGGCTCGCCCCTGCCGAGCGCGGCGAAGTCGAGGTCGAGCAGACGTTCGGGGCTCGTGACGGTGGTGGCGTACAGCCACACGTTTCCGGGAACGGTGTGGGCCACGTACACCCGGCGCGTGGCGGGCGTCCGGCGGTCCGCGTGCCGTCCGGGCCGCCGTATGAGTGCGATCCGCACCCCGCTGCCCTGCGCGGCGGCCTCCAGGGCGCGGCCCAGCGCGGGGTCGAGGTGGCTGGAGGTGAGCGCCTTGGCACCCCAGGGGCCGGGCTGCTCCAGCAGCAGCCAGGTCCGCGCGGTGGCGGCGGTTCCCGCGACCGGTTCATCGAACTCACGGGAGACGTTCGAGCACGTGCTACTCACAAAGGTGAGCCTAACCTGACTTGCCTGGTGTGGCTCGTCGGCCCGCCCGTGTCCTGGCCGGAGGGGCACAACCGCCGCGCGTACCCGAGGCCCGGCACTGAGTCCGTGCCGGTCCTCGGGAGGCTGTGGTGAGCGGGAAGCGGTGTGCCTGCTCGGTCGAGGGCGGCCCTGCGTCGTCGATGGTGTGCGGAGGGCGGATCGTGGCGGAGCCGAGGGTGGGCTCGCTGCCCGGATGCGGTCTTCGGCTCAGACGTCGGGAATGTCGGCCTTGGCGCGCAGCAGCGTCTCCCGGGAGACGACGACGATGCGTTCGTAGTCGGCGCGGCCGGCGTCCGGCGGCAGCTCACCGTCGAGTTCCGCTGTGGCCTCCGTGCCGATGACGGCGAAGTTGCCGTCACTCAGTTCGAAGACATCAGGACAGGTTTCGCCGTTCAGGCTGCCTCGTTCGCGCGGTGACGATCCGAGACGGCGCACGATCTTCAATGAAGGCCCCGATCCGTGTGTGAGTCGATCAAGAGAACAGGGCGGATTATCGCGCTGGGGTGACGGGGTCCGCTGGCAATTCGTGGAAGCTCTCGTAAAGTCCCCACGATCGGCTCTGCCCGGGTCTGTTCCCTTGACGTCAAGGTGCCTCTTCGGCTGGTGGGGTGCCCACGACCCACCACTCGTCGGTCTCGGCCTCGTCCAGGTCCGCGATCAGTGCGTCGACCATCCTCCCCGTGCGTGCCTCGTCGGACGACTCGACGAGACTGGCCCGGTGAGGGCGTGTCGCCTCCCAATAGGACCGGAATATGGGGTTGCGGCAGGTTATGCGCAGGTATCCGTGCAGCTCCTCCAGGGTCACGAGGCCGATGCGGTGGGCCAGCAACGCGTTCGAATAGAGCGCGTTGGCGAAGAGGAACTGGCGGCGCTGAGTGGGGGATTCCACCTCCACGGTGCTCAGTACGGCGGCCAGGTCCGGGTCCTCCAGGGCCTTGTCCAGCAGATACAGTTGCAGCTGTTGCTGCTGGGCGAAGCCGGCCTGCAGGCGCTCGTCGCCCTCCCCGTGCCGGTGCAGTGCCTCGTCGCGCAGTGCGCGCCGTGCCACGACCGCGGTCAGTGCGCCCACGGCGAAGGCGAGACCCACCCGTGTGGCGACCCCGCGTCCCCGCAGGCCAAGGTTCTGTGTGGCCATGTCAATAACCCCCGATCAGGCCGCCGTCCGCCGGTCGTCGGGTTGCGGGTCGACTGTAGGGAACCGGCGAGCGGTGGGCGGCGCTTGCCGCCTTCCAGGGTGCCGAGCGGCTCTGATCGGCGGGAAGGCGGCCAGGCGGCGCACGGAGGGAAGCGAGGGTCGCACAAACCGGCGCCTTGCCCAACGTCTGCCCCGCGGATGCTGCTAACAATCGTTCACTTCGCCGTCGTTCTCACTGCTCGTATCCTGGTGCGTCAGTCATTCCCCGGGCGTACGCGCAGGCGTGAGCCGGGGTACGCCCAGGTGTGAGAGGGGTCGCGTGGTGGTGCGGAGCGGCGGTCGGCAGATTCCGGTCGTGGTGCTGGCCGGATTTCTCGGCTCGGGGAAGACCACCCTGCTCAACCACCTTCTCCACCGCAGCGGCGGCAGCCGCATCGGTGCCGTCGTCAACGACTTCGGGGCCATCGAGATCGACGCGATGGCCGTCGCCGGGGCGCTCGGTGACTCGACCGTGTCGCTGGGCAACGGATGTCTGTGCTGTGCCGTGGACGGCAGCGAACTCGACGTGTACCTCGAGCGGCTCGCCCGCCCCTCCGCGGGGATCGACGTCATCGTCATCGAGGCCAGCGGCCTCGCCGAACCGCAGGAACTCGTGCGGATGGTGCTCGCCAGCGAGCATCCGGACCTCGTGTACGGCGGGCTCGTCGAGGTCGTGGACGCCGCCGAGTTCGACGACACCCGGGCCAGGCACCCGGAGATCGACCGGCACCTCGCCCTGGCGGATCTCGTGGTCGTCAACAAGGTGGACCGGGTCACCGACGCCTCGCGCGTACTGACCCTGGTCCGGTCCCTCGTCGACCGCGCGGCCGTCGTCCCCGCCACGCACGGCCGTGTCGACCCCGAGTTCCTCTTCGACTGCAGGCCGAGCGAGGAGCGCGTAGGGCAGCTGTCGTTCGACGATCTGCATCACGCCGACCACTCCGAGCACCTGCACGCCGCGTACGACAGCGTCTCCTTCGTCTCCGAGCGCCCGCTGGACCCACGGCGGCTGATCCGGTTCCTGGACGGCCGGCCCGAAGGGCTCTACCGGATCAAGGGGTACGTCGACTTCGGTCCGTACGACGCCGGCAACCGGTACGCCGTACATGCCGTGGGGCCGTTCCTGCGGTTCTACCCCGAGCCCTGGCCGGCCGGCGGGGAGCGGCTCACGCAGCTCGTCCTCATCGGCTCGGGCATCGACGCCACCGGCCTCGGCGAGGAGCTGGAGGCGTGCGCGAGCGACGGCGCCCCACACGCCGACGACCACGGCATGTGGGGCGTTCTCCGCTATGTGCAGGGGGCGGCGGAGGACCCGGCCGCCTAGACCGGGCCCGCCACCACCGACACCGTCTTCGGCAGGGAGACGCCCGAGCCGTCACGGCGCGGGTCGGGTTCCGGGAGGGCCACCGCTGTGCCGTTCTTCTGCGCGGCACGGGCCGGGAGCGGGCCCGCCCAGGCCAGGGCCAGGCAGTCCTCGCCCTTCAGGAACCGCTGGCAACGCACGCCGCCGGTCGCCCGGCCCTTGCGCGGGTACTGGTCGAACGGAGTCAGTTTGGCCGTCGTCTGGACGGAGTCGTCCAGCGTGCCCCGCGAGCCCGCGACCGTGAACACCACCGCGTCCACGGCCGGATCGACCGCCGTGAAGGAGATGACCTTCGCCCCCTCGGTGAGCTTGATGCCCGCCATGCCGCCCGCGGGACGGCCCTGCGGCCGGACCTGCGCGGCCTGGTAGCGCAGCAGCTGCGCGTCGTCGCTGATGAAGACCAGGTCCTCCTCGCCCGTGCGCAGCTCGATCGCGCCGACGATCCGGTCGCCCTCCTTGAGCGTGATGACCTCGAGCTCCTCCTTGCTGGAGGGGTAGTCGGGCACCACGCGCTTGACGACTCCCTGTTCCGTGCCGAGCGCCAGGCCCGGCGACGACTCGTCGAGCGTGGTCAGGCACACCACCTGCTCGTCGTCCTCCAGGGACACGAACTCGGCCAGGGGCGCCCCGCCCGCGAGGTTCGGCGTCGGCATCGCCCCCGGGAGCTGCGGCAGGTCGACCACGTTCAGCCGGAGCAGCCGGCCGGACGAGGTGACGACGCCGATCTCGCCGCGGGCCGTCGCCGGCACCGCCGAGACGATCACGTCGTGCTTGATCCGCTTGCCGTCGTCGGCGAGCGGCTCGTTGTCCGCCGTACGGGCGAGCAGGCCCGTGGAGGACAGCAGCACCCGGCACGGGTCGTCCGCCACCTGCAGCGGTACGGCGACGGCCGGGGTGCCGGCCGACTCCAGCAGCAGCGTACGGCGGTCGTTGCCGAACTTCTTCGCGACCGCTGCCAGTTCCGCGGAGACCAGCTTGCGCAGCTCCGCGTCCGAGTCCAGGATCCGGGTCAGCTCCTCGATCTCCGCGTTCAGCCGGTCCTGCTCGGCCTCCAGCTCGATCCGGTCGTACTTGGTGAGACGGCGCAGCGGCGTGTCCAGGATGTACTGGGTCTGGATGTCGCTGAGGGAGAACCGCTCGATCAGGCGCTGCTTGGCCTGCGCGGAGTTCTCGCTGGAACGGATGAGGCGGATGACCTCGTCGATGTCCACCAGCGCCGTGAGCAGGCCCTCGACCAGGTGGAGGCGGTCGCGCCGCTTGCCGCGGCGGAACTCCGAACGCCGGCGTACGACGTTGAAGCGGTGGTCGAGGTAGACCTCCAGGAGTTCCTTGAGGCCCAGGGTGAGCGGCTGGCCGTCCACCAGCGCCACGTTGTTGATGCCGAAGGACTCCTCCATCGGCGTCAGCTTGTACAGCTGCTCCAGGACCGCTTCCGGCACGAAGCCGTTCTTGATCTCGATGACCAGCCGCAGACCGTGCTCGCGGTCGGTGAGGTCCTTGACGTCGGCGATGCCCTGGAGCTTCTTCGAGCCGACCAGGTCCTTGATCTTGCCGATCACCTTCTCCGGGCCGACCGTGAAGGGCAGCTCGGTGACGACGAGGCCCTTGCGGCGGGCCGTCACGTCCTCCACGGTGACCGTCGCGCGGATCTTGAACGTGCCGCGGCCCGACTCGTACGCGTCCCGGACGCCGGACAGGCCGACGATCCGGCCGCCGGTGGGCAGGTCGGGGCCCGGGACGTGCTTCATCAGGGCGTCGAGATCGGCGTTCGGATACCTGATCAGGTGCCGCGCGGCCGCGACGACCTCGCGCAGGTTGTGCGGCGGCATGTTGGTGGCCATACCGACGGCGATGCCCGACGCGCCGTTCACCAGCAGGTTCGGGAACGCGGCGGGCAGTGCCACCGGTTCCTGCTCCTGCCCGTCGTAGTTGGGCGCGAAGTCGACCGTGTCCTCGTCGATGGACTCGGTCATCAGGCTGGTGGCCTCGGCCATCCGGCACTCGGTGTACCGCATGGCGGCGGGCGGGTCGTCGTTGCCCAGCGAGCCGAAGTTGCCGTGGCCGTCGACCAGGGGGACGCGCATCGAGAACGGCTGGGCCATGCGCACCAGGGCGTCGTAGATCGACGCGTCACCGTGGGGGTGCAGCTTGCCCATGACCTCGCCGACGACGCGGGCGCACTTCACATAGCCGCGCTCGGGCCGCAGGCCCATCTCGTTCATCTGGTAGACGATGCGGCGGTGCACCGGCTTGAGGCCGTCGCGCGCGTCCGGCAGGGCGCGGGAGTAGATGACCGAGTACGCGTACTCGAGGAAGGAGCCCTGCATCTCGTCGACGACGTCGATGTCGAGGATCTTCTCCTCGTACGAGTCGTCGGGCGGCGGGGTCTTCGTGCTGCGGCGGGCCATCGCTGCCGGCTCCTTGCTGAAGCGTGGGGACGGGATCTGATGCGGACCATTGTGGACCGTCGCACTGACAGGCGGGACCAGGGCCCGGTCGTGGGTGCTCCGGGGAGGGCAGGGTACGCGGCGTGTGCGGTGCGCTTCCGCAGGGGGTTCCTGGTGATCGGGGCGGCGTGGGCCGGGGGTTCGTCGCGCGGCCCGGCGTTCGCGGGGTGCCGGCGCGCCCACCCGTGCCGTCCTGCGGCACGACTGCCCGCGGATCGCGGAAGCGCTGCCCGGGCCCGGCACGGCTCGTGCCTGGCGGAAGCGCTTCCGCGGACCGCGGGGCGGTGGCTGCGGCAGCCCGCGGGAACGCGGCGTGTGGCGGCGGCTGCCCGCGGAGGACGGGGGCTGCGGTTCGCAGAACGCGGAAACTCGGGTGCTCGCGTGTTCCCCGGCATTCTCGCTCTCGGCGTATCCCGGTCCGGGCGGGAACTTCGTCGGGGGTCCGCGCGCTTGCATACAGTGGCAGGACCGGCAGAAACGGCGGTTTCGACGACCGCCTCCGCGATCGAAGGGACGTACATGCCCATGGGTCACACGGCCACAGCCCAGGCAGGCTCCGGCGGCCTGACAGCGACCGAGCACCGCCTGGCCAACGGCCTGCGCGTGGTGCTCTCCGAGGACCACCTGACCCCGGTCGCCGCGGTGTGCCTCTGGTACGACGTGGGTTCGCGTCACGAAGTCAAGGGACGTACGGGTCTGGCTCACCTTTTCGAGCACCTGATGTTCCAGGGCTCCGCCCAGGTGAAGGGCAACGGTCACTTCGAGCTGGTCCAGGGCGCCGGCGGCTCCCTCAACGGCACCACCAGCTTCGAGCGCACCAACTACTTCGAGACCATGCCCGCCCACCAGCTGGAGCTCGCCCTCTGGCTGGAGGCCGACCGCATGGGCTCCCTGCTGACCGCCCTGGACGACGAGTCCATGGAGAACCAGCGGGACGTCGTCAAGAACGAGCGCCGCCAGCGCTACGACAACGTCCCCTACGGCACCGCCTTCGAGAAGCTGACCGCCCTCGCCTACCCGGAGGGCCACCCGTACCACCACACGCCCATCGGCTCGATGGCGGACCTGGACGCGGCCACCCTGGAGGACGCCCGCCAGTTCTTCCGCACGTACTACGCGCCGAACAACGCCGTGCTCTCCGTGGTCGGCGACATCGACCCGGAGCGGACGCTCGCCTGGATCGAGAAGTACTTCGGCTCCATCCCGGGCCACGACGGCAAACCCGCCCCGCGCGACGGCTCGCTGCCCGACGTCATGGGCGGGCAGCTGCGCGAGATCGTCGAGGAGGAGGTCCCCGCGCGTGCGCTGATGGCCGCCTACCGCCTGCCCGAGGACGGCACGCGCGCGTGCGACGCCGTCGACCTGGCGCTCACCGTCCTCGGCGGCGGCGAGTCCTCGCGGCTCTACAACCGGCTGGTACGGCGCGACCGTACGGCCGTGGCCGCCGGCTTCGGCCTGCTGCGGCTGGCCGGGGCCCCCTCCCTGGGCTGGCTGGACGTGAAGACGTCCGGCGACGTGGAGGTGCCGGTCATCGAGACCGCCATCGACGAGGAGCTCGCCCGGTTCGCCGAGGAGGGCCCCACGGCGGAGGAGATGGAACGCGCGCAGGCCCAGCTGGAGCGCGAGTGGCTCGACCGGCTCGGCACGGTCGCCGGCCGCGCCGACGAACTGTGCCGGTACGCGGTCCTGTTCGGTGACCCGCAGCTCGCCCTGACCGCCGTACAGCGCGTCCTGGAGGTGACGGCGGAGGAGGTGCAGGAGGTCGCCAAGGCCCGCCTGCGCCCCGACAACCGCGCGGTGCTCGTCTACGAGCCCGTCGCCCCGGAAGCCGGAGACGCCGAGGACACCGAGGAAGCCGCCGCAGCCGCCGGCACCGACGAGAACGAGGAGGCGGCGAAGTGACCGAGCTCGCCACGATGGACTTCCACCCGCAGCCGCAGGCGGGCGACGCCAAGCCCTGGGCCTTCCCGGCCCCCGAGCGCGGCACGCTCGACAACGGCCTGACCGTGCTGCGCTGCCACCGCCCCGGTCAGCAGGTCGTCGCCGTCGAGGTGCTCCTCGACGCGCCCCTGGAGGCCGAGCCGGCCGGTCTCGACGGTGTCGCCACGATCATGGCGCGGGCCTTCTCCGAGGGCACCGACAAGCACTCCGCCGAGGAGTTCGCCGCCGAGCTGGAGCGCTGCGGCGCCACCCTGGACGCGCACGCCGACCACCCCGGCGTCCGCCTCAGCCTGGAGGTCCCGGCCTCCCGGCTCACCAAGGGACTCGGACTGCTCGCCGACGCGCTCAGGGCGCCGGCGTTCGCCGACAGCGAGGTCGAGCGGCTGGTCCGCAACCGCCTCGACGAGATCCCGCACGAGCTGGCCAACCCCTCCCGCCGCGCCGCCAAGGAGCTCTCCAAGGAGCTGTTCCCGGCGAGTGCCCGTATGTCGCGTCCGCGCCAGGGCACCGAGGAGACGGTCACCGGCATCGACTCCGCGGCCGTCCGCGCCTTCTACGAGAAGCACGTCCGCCCCGCCACGGCGACCGCCGTGGTCGTCGGCGACCTCACCGGCATCGACCTGGACGCGCTGCTCGGCGACACCCTGGGCGCCTGGACCGGCTCCTCGGCGCAGCCGCGGCCCGTTCCGCCGGTGGCCGCCGACGACACCGGGCGCGTCGTGATCGTGGACCGCCCCGGCGCCGTCCAGACGCAGCTGCTGATCGGCCGTGTCGGCGCGGACCGGCACGACCGCGTGTGGCCCGCGCAGGTGCTCGGCACGTACTGCCTCGGCGGTACCCTCACCTCCCGCCTGGACCGCGTGCTGCGCGAGGAGAAGGGCTACACCTACGGCGTACGGGCGTTCGGCCAGGTCCTCAGGTCCGCCCCGGACGGCACCGGCGCGGCGATGCTGGCCATCAGCGGCTCCGTCGACACCCCGAACACCGGCCCCGCCCTCGAGGACCTGTGGACGGTGCTGCGCACGCTCGCCGCCGACGGGCTCACCGACGACGAACGCGATGTCGCGGTGCAGAACCTCGTGGGCGTGGCGCCGCTCAAGTACGAGACCGCCGCGGCCGTCGCGAGCACCCTGGCCGACCAGGTCGAGCAGCACCTGCCCGACCACTACCAGGCCGACCTGTACCGGCAGTTGGCCGCGACCGGCACCGTGGAGGCCACCGCGGCCGTCGTGAACGCCTTCCCGGTGGACCGCCTGGTGACCGTCCTCGTCGGTGACGCGGCGCAGATCAAGGCACCCGTCGAGGCCCTCGGCATCGGCGAAGTCACCGTCGTGACGGCCGAGTAGCGAGCGGCGAGGACGCACGCGCGCGTGGGGCCCTGGTGACACGAAAGTCATCAGGGCCCGCTTATGCCCGAATCGGGGCGGAAGTTGCCCGTCTGACCTGTGGGATGCGCTACAAAAACCGGGATTCGTTTGAGGATCGGGAGACGGCCCGCTTAGCGTCATCCGGGCTGTTCGTCGGGCAGTGCGCCGCATCCGCGGCACCGGACAGTCATCGCCGAGTCCCCCTACGGCGCGAGCCAGGGGAGCCGGGGACCCACCGCAGTCCCTGGGGTGAATCGGACGCCCGCGCGTGTCGCGAGGGGGCCCGTAGGAGACCTTCCTGCTCCGAACCCGTCAGCTAACCCGGTAGGCGAGAGGGAAGGAAAGGACCAGCCTGTACATGGCGTTCACCCGCGCCCCGGGCAAGCACCGTCGTCCCAGCCGGACGCAGCGCGGCACCGCCCGCGTGGCGGGCGTCGCGGCGCTCACCACCACCGGCGTCGTCGGCTCCCTCGCGGCCCCCGCACTCGCCGCCGAGCCCGCTGCCGCACAGACCGGCCTCACGCCCGTCGTCACCCTCGGCGACGCGATCGCCGACCGGATCGACGCCCAGGCGGCCGCCCAGCACGAGGCCGCCCGGGAGGCGGCCGAGGCCGCCGCGCGGAAGGCCGCCGAGGAGGCCGCGCGCGAGAAGGCCGCCAAGGCGGCCGAGGAGGCCCGCGCGGAGAAGGAGCGCGCCGCCCGGGAGGCCGAGCGCGAGCGCCTCAACACCTTCGTCTCCCCGATCCCCGGCTCGTACGTCTCGACCGGCTACCAGGCCGGCAGCTCGCTGTGGTCCTCCGGCAGCCACACCGGTGTCGACTTCCACGCCGCGAGCGGCACCTCCGTCCGGTCGGTCGGCGTCGGCACCGTCGTCGAGGCCGGCTGGGGCGGCTCGTACGGCAACCAGGTCGTCATCAAGATGCACGACGGCACGTACACCCAGTACGCCCACCTGTCGTCCATCGGCGTCTCGGTGGGCCAGCAGGTGGCCGCCGGACAGCAGATCGGCCTCTCCGGCGACACCGGCAACGTCACGGGCGCGCATCTGCACTTCGAGGCCCGCACGGGCGCCGATTACGGCTCCGACCTCGACCCCGTCGCCTACCTCCGCGCGCACGGTGTGAACCTCTGACCCGTCCGCTTCCCGATGCCCCGGCTCCCCGAGCCGGGGCATCGGTGTTTCCGGGAACCGCCGCAACGCTTGTCCAAAAAATATGCATGGATTCCGGCCCGCCGTCGTGAATTACCGCCGATTGCAATAGAGTCGCGGAACACACGTCAATCGTCGGCGTTTCACGGGGATTAATCCGGAGGTTCGTCATGCGCATTCCCGCGCACTCGGTGTGCACGGCGATCCGGGACGACATCGTCGCGGGTGTCCACGAGCGCGGCGGCCGGCTCACCGAGGAAGTGCTCGCCCGCCGTTACGGCGTCTCCCGCGTCCCCGTCCGGGAGGCGCTGCGCACGCTGGAGGCCGAGGGATTCGTGGTGACCCGGCGGCACGCGGGCGCGTGCGTCGCGGAACCCACCGAGCAGGAGGCCGCCGACCTGCTGGAGATGCGCATGCTCCTCGAGCCGCTCGGTGCCTCCCGCGCGGCCCAGCGCCGCACCGAGGCCCATCTGAAGGTGCTGCGCGGCCTGGTCCGGCTGGGGCAGGAACGCGCCCGCCAGGGCAACAGCGACGACCTGCGCTCCCTGAGCGGCTGGTTCCACGAGACGCTCGCCCAGGCCACCGGCAGCCCGGCACTTACCTCGACACTGACCCAGCTGCGGCACAAGATCGCCTGGATGTACGCCGCCGAGGGGCCGTCCGATCCCGTCGAGTACTGGGCGGAGCACGGCGCGATCGTGGACGCCGTGGCGCGCGGCGACGGCGACCGCGCGCGGTCGGTCACGGCGCTGCACACCGAGCGGGCGAGCGCCGGGCACCGCCTGCGTTTCGCCTCCGGAGCCGGCCGCGCGGACCGTGTGAGGAACTCGCAACATGCCGTAAACATGCCGAGCATTCGTCATTAACACGGGTGCCGTATACAAAGAGGGAGCATTTCTCGGGGACTATTTATGCTGCCCGTAAAAGGGGAAAGCTGCCCGTGCGAGGAAAAAGTGAAAGGCCCGCCCGGTGGTCCGGGCGGGCCTTTCGGTATTGCGTTCTCAGACGGTCTCGGGGAGTTCCTCGAGGCCCTCGGAGACCAGCTTCGCCAGACGCTCCAGGGCGGCGTCCGCGCCCTCGGCGTCGGAGGCGAGGACGATCTCCTCGCCGCCCTGGGCGCCCAGGCCCAGGACGGCCAGCATGGAGGCCGCGTTGACGGGGTCGCCCCCGGCCTTGGCGATCGTCACCGGGACGCCTGCGGCCGTGGCGGCTCGGACGAAGATGGAGGCGGGGCGGGCGTGGAGACCCTCGGCCCAGCCGACGTTGACGCGGCGCTCAGCCATGTGTTGCTGCCCTTCGCTGTTCAGGGTTGTCTAGACCAGTTTCCCACATCGTGAAGCATGCCCGGAGCGTGCCGGGAGCGTGCCCGAAGCGGCATCAGCTCCCGCTCCCGGTGACAGCCGGACCGCGGCCTCGGCCCGGCTGTCGTCCACCACAGACTGCCTCGCGCCGTTGTCGTACGCGAGCCGTACTCTGGGGCCCATGCAGACCTCGTCGGACCGGCACGAGTATCCCGCCCACTGGGAGGCCGACGTGGTGCTGCGCGACGGCGGCACCGCGCGCATCCGCCCCATCACCGTCGATGACGCCGAGCGCCTGGTCAGCTTCTACGAGCAGGTGTCGGACGAGTCGAAGTACTACCGCTTCTTCGCGCCCTACCCTCGCCTGTCCGCCAAGGACGTCCACCGCTTCACGCACCACGACTTCGTGGACCGGGTGGGACTCGCGGCCACCATCGGCGGCGAGTTCATCGCCACCGTACGCTACGACCGGATCGGCGCCGACGGCGCGCCCGCGTCGGCACCGGCCGACGAGGCCGAGGTCGCCTTCCTCGTCCAGGACGCCCATCAGGGCCGGGGCGTCGCCTCCGCCCTCCTCGAACACATCGGTGCCGTCGCGCGGGAGCGCGGCATCCGCCGGTTCGCGGCCGAGGTGCTGCCCGCCAACAACAAGATGATCAAGGTGTTCACCGACGCCGGGTACACCCAGAGGCGCAGCTTCGAGGACGGTGTCGTCCGCCTGGAGTTCGGCCTCGAACCCACCGACCGCTCCATGGCCGTGCAGTACGCGCGCGAACAGCGTGCCGAGGCACGCTCGGTGCAGCGGCTGCTCGCCCCCGGCTCGGTGGCGGTCGTCGGCGCCGGCCGCACCCCCGGCGGCGTGGGCCGCAGCGTCCTCGACAACCTCCGGGACACCGGGTTCACCGGCCGGCTGTACGCCGTGAACAAGTCCCTGGGGGAGGGGGAGAAGGAACTCGGCGGGGTGGCCGCGTTCCGCTCGGTGCGGGACATCGACGGGTCCGTCGACCTAGCGGTCGTCGCGGTGCCCGCCGAGCGGGTCCCCGAGATCGTCACCGAGTGCGGTGAGCACGGTGTGCAGGGGCTCGTCGTCGTCTCCGCCGGCTACGCCGAGTCGGGCCCCGACGGCCGCGAACGCCAGCGCGCCCTCGTACGGCAGGCGCGCTCGTACGGCATGCGGATCATCGGCCCGAACGCCTTCGGCGTCATCAACACCTCGCCCGACGTGCGACTGAACGCCTCGCTCGCCCCGGAGATGCCCCGACCCGGCCGGATCGGACTGTTCGCCCAGTCCGGCGCCATCGGCATCGCCCTGCTGTCCCGTCTGCACCGGCGCGGTGGCGGCGTCACCGGCGTCACCGGCGTGTCCACCTTCGTGTCGTCCGGCAACCGGGCCGACGTCTCCGGCAACGACGTCCTGCAGTACTGGTACGAGGACCCCGACACCGACGTCGCCCTGATGTACCTGGAGTCCATCGGCAACCCCCGCAAGTTCACCCGCCTCGCCCGGCGCACCGCGGCGGCGAAGCCGCTGGTCGTGGTCCAGGGCGCACGCCATGGAGCCGGGCCCCGGGGGCACGCCGTACGGGCGACCCGGCTGCCCCACGCGACGGTCTCCGCGCTGCTGCGGCAGGCCGGGGTGATCCGCGTGGACACCATCACCGAACTGGTCGACGCGGGCCTGCTGCTCGCCCGCCAGCCCCTGCCGGCCGGACCCCGGGTGGCGATCCTCGGCAACTCCGAGTCCCTGGGCCTGCTCACCTACGACGCCTGCCTCGCCGAGGGCCTGCGTCCGCACCGCCCGCTGGACCTCACCACCGCCGCCTCGGCGGCGGACTTCCACGCGGCGCTCTCCCGCGCGCTGGCCGACGACACGAGCGACGCGGTCGTCGTGACCGCGATCCCGGCGGTGGGGGAGGGCTCGGTCGGCGACGCGGCCCTGGCACAGGCCCTGCGTTCGGCCGCCGCCGCGACCCCGTCCAAACCCGTCCTGGTGGTCCACGTGGAACTGGGCGGCCTCGCGGAGGCGCTGTCGGCCGCGACGAGCACGGCACCCCCTTCGGCGACCGGCGCCGCGCCGCAGACGGTGACGGTGACGGGCACGGCGTCCCGGCCGTCCGGCGCCGCGCCGCCCTCGGCCGCCGTGGGCGTCCTGCCGTCCGCCGGCAGCGGTGCGCCGACCCGCGCGGATGCCTCGGACCGCGCCCGCGCGGCCGCCGACGGCGGCCCGCCGGCCCCCGTCGCACCCCCCGAGGGCGCCCACCTCATCCCCGCCTACCCCGCCGCCGAGCGTGCCGTCCGGGCGCTCGCCCAGGCCGTCGCGTACGGCCAGTGGCGGCGGGACGCCGCCGACCCCGGCAAGGTGCCGGAGTACGACGACATCGACGAGCGGGGCGCCGCCGCCCTCATCGGCGGACTGCTCTCGCGCGGCCAGGGCCTCACCCTCGGCACCGCCGAGACCTGCGACCTGCTCGGCACCTACGGCATTCACGTCCACCGCGCCCTCCCCGCCCCGGACCCCGGCACCGCCGCCGAGGCCGCGCGCACCCTCGGCTACCCCGTGGCCCTCAAGGCGACCGCCCCCCACCTGAGGCACCGCGCCGACCTGGGCGGCGTCCGCCTGGACCTGGCCGACGAGGAGCAACTGCGCCGGGCGTACACCGAGTTGACGGAGCTGTTCGGGGCCCCGGAGGAGCTGCGCCCCGTGGTGCAGCGGATGGCACCGCGCGGTGTCGACACCGTCGTACGCGCGGTCATCGACCCCGCCGCCGGAGCCGTACTGTCCTTCGGCCTCGCCGGGGCGCCCTCCCAGCTGCTCGGGGACATGGCGCACCGGCTGATCCCGGTCACCGACCGGGACGCGACCTCACTGGTGCGGTCGATCCGGACCGCACCGCTCCTGTTCGGCTGGCGCGGCTCGGCACCGGTCGACACCCCGGCGCTGGAGGAGCTGATGCTGAGGGTGTCGCGGCTGGTCCACGACCATCCGGAGGTCGTCGCGATCACCCTGGAACCGGTGGTCGTCGCCCCGCGCGGCGTGAGCGTCCTCGGCGCGTCCGTGCGCCTCGCCCCGCCGCCCGCCCGTGACGACCTCGGCCCGCGGACCCTCCCCGCGTACTGACCGGTGCCTCGCAGTCAGTGGTCCCCCGTAGGATGGGCGTCATGGCCAAGACCAGTACGACGACCCAGGGGCTGCGGGCGGCGATCGAGCGCAGCGGCTACTACCCGGCCCTCGTGGCCGAGGCGGTGGAGGCCGCCGTGGGCGGCGAGCCCGTCCGGTCGTACCTGGTCCACCAGGAGACGACGTTCGACCAGAACGAGGTGCGGCGGCACGTCACCGTGCTCGTCCTCACCGGCAACCGCTTCATCGTCAGCCACACCGACGAGCAGGCCGCGGACACCACCTCCTCGACGCCGTACGCCACCACGTCCACGGAGTCGGTCAAGCTCGGCCGGATCTCGTCGATCGTGGTCAGCCGGGTGGTCGCCAACCCGGAGTCGTACAAGCCGGGCACGCTGCCGCGCGAGATCGTGCTCACCATCGGCTGGGGCGCCGTCTCCCGCATCGACCTGGAGCCGGCCGCCTGCGGCGACCCCAACTGCGAGGCCGACCACGGCTACACGGGCAGCTCCACGGCCGACGACCTGAGCCTGCGCGTCAGCGAGGCCGGCGACGGCCCCGAGACGGTGCGCCAGGCCCTCACCTTCGCGCAGGCCCTGTCCGAGGCGACCGCGGATCAGACGCGCTGATGGCACAGCCCACCCCCGGCGCGCGACCCGCACCGGGCGCCCAGCCCGCGTCGGGTGCGCAGCCGACCCCCGGTGCGCGGCCCGTGCCCCGCCCGCAGGCTCCCCGCCCCGCGCCGCCCGCCCGCGCTCCGCAGTCCGCGTCCACCGCCCGGCCGACGCCTCCCGCGCGTCCCACGCCTTCCGCCCGTTCTGCGCCGCCCCCGCACCCCACCGCCTGGGACGACGCGCACCCGAGCCCCCTCGCCCTCGGCTCCGCGCCCCTGCCCGAGTACGGCACCGGTTCGCTCGCCGACCTGCTGCCCACGCTCGCCGCCGGCATGGGCGTCCCCGGCACGAGCGCCGCGATCCCCGAGCTGGCCCCCGCCGACCGGAACTGCGTGTTCCTGATCGACGGGCTGGGCTGGGAGCAGCTGAAGGCGCACCCCGAGGAAGCCCCCTTCATGACGTCCCTGCTCGCCGCCTCGCGCGGCGGCACCGGGCGTCCGATCACCGCCGGATACCCGGCCACGACCGCCACCTCCCTCGCCTCCGTCGGCACCGGCCTGCCGCCGGGCGCACACGGCCTGCCCGGCTACACCGTGCGCAACCCGGACACCGGCGAGCTGATGAACCAGCTGCGCTGGCAGCCCTGGGCCCCGCCCGGCCCCTGGCAGCCGTACCCCACCGTCTTCGAGCTGGCCCACCGCGCGGGCGTGCACGCGGCCCAGGTCTCCTCGCCGACCTTCGCGAACACCCCCCTGACCAAGGTCGCGCTCAGCGGCGGCACCTTCCTCGGGCGGCTCTCCGGGGAGGAGCGCATGGACACCGCGGCCGAGCAGCTCGCCGCCGCCGACCGCGCCCTGGTCTACACGTACTACGCCGAGGTCGACGGCGCCGGCCACCGCTACGGTCTCGACTCCGACACCTGGCGCGGCCAGCTCATGTACGTCGACCGCCTGGTCCAGCGCCTGGCCGAACAACTGCCCCCGCGCAGCGCGCTCTACGTCACCGCCGACCACGGCATGGTCGACATCCCCTTCGACGAGGACCACCGCGTCGACTTCGACGAGGACTGGGAACTGAAGGCGGGCGTCGCCCTGCTCGGCGGCGAGGGCCGCGCCCGGCACGTCTACGCCGTACCGGGCGCCGCGGACGACGTGCTGACCTGCTGGCGCGAGGTGCTCGGCGAGCAGTTCTGGGTGGCCTCGCGCGACGAGGCGATCGAGGCGGGCTGGTTCGGACCGACGGTCGACGAACGCGTGTACCACCGGATCGGCGACGTGATCGCCGCCGCGCGGGACGACGTCCTGCTGATCGCCTCCGAGCGGGAGCCCAGGGAGTCGGCGATGGTCGGCAACCACGGCTCGATGACCCCTGCCGAGCAGCTGGTCCCCCTGCTCGAAGTACGCTCCTGAACTCCTGACGATCCGCCCGCAACCCCTGCCGAAAGGTGCCCGACCTCTCATGCCCGAGCTGGTGTTCTTCTCCGGAACGATGGACTGCGGGAAGTCGACGCTGGCTCTCCAGATCGAGCACAACCGTTCGGCGCGCGGTCTGGTCGGCATGATCTTCACCCGCAACGACCGGGCCGGCGAGGGCAAGCTCTCTTCCCGTCTCGGCCTGGTCACGGACGCGGTGGAGGTCGGCGACGGCGCGGACCTGTACGCGTACCTCGTCGACCACCTCTCCCAGGGCCGCCGCGCGGACTACGTGATCGCGGACGAGGCGCAGTTCCTGGCCCCGGAGCAGATCGACCAGCTCGCACGGGTCGTGGACGACCTGGAGCTCGACGTGTACGCCTTCGGTATCACCACCGACTTCCGCTCCAAGCTGTTCCCCGGCTCCCAGCGACTGGTGGAGCTGGCCGACCGGGTCGAGGTGCTCCAGGTGGAGGCCCTGTGCTGGTGCGGCGCCCGCGCCACGCACAACGCCCGTACGGTCGGCGGGGTCATGGTCGTCGAGGGCGCCCAGGTGGTCGTCGGCGACGTCACCGGCTCCGCGGACGAGGTCGGCTACGAGGTCCTGTGCCGCCGTCACCACCGCCGCCGCATGACGGCCGCGACGGCCCACGCGGCGGCACTGTCGCCCGACGTGCTGCCGGTCTCCTCCGGCTGACCGTGCGGCCGCGGGGCATCGGTGGACGGCACTCTGTCCAGAGTGTAAGCGGGGCGGTGTGTGCCAGTTGTTGTTCGTGGGACGTGATGGCTTCGTTGAGGGCTTCTGGGGTCGCCACATCGGGATCGGCCTGGTGACGAAGTCCCCAGGGGCCGGTTTCGGTGCAGGTGCGGTCGGCGAGGAGGGGCACGCCCTGGCGAAGTGGGCCCGGCTGTCACCTGGCCGGTTGCACTCGGCGGGCGCTCCCTCGAGCAGGACCCAGTCAGGGTCGGTCTCCCACAAGCCGGCCGGCAGGCCGGGGGCCTGTTGGTACAGGTGGTCCACGACGGCGTAAGAGTGGGCGGCGCCGACGGATATGTCGAACCCGCGGCGATCTGTGCCGGCGTGTCGTGCCGGCGGCAGTAGACCAGGCCGACGAGATGGGCTGGTGCGGAGGGAGCCGGCAGCGGAGGCCGACCTCACGGGTGACGATGCGCTCTCTCAACGGCTCAGGGACCTTGTGTGTCGCTGAACTCCAGCCCGGCACCCGGTCAGGGGCCACCCTGAAAGGGCTCACTGTCGAGGAATGCCTTGTCCAGCGCGTGCCGTAGACCGAGACGCCGGCCTTCCTCGTACGCCCGTGTGTACTCGGTTTCGCCGAGTGATCCACGAACGTTCCGGAGACCGCGTTCGCGGTGTGCGGTCAATTGGGCGAAACCGAAGAGTCGGGGAGTGCCCGACGGGTGCCAAACGCGGTCCACGGCTCCCAGGATGACGGCTGCCGAGCGTGCGTTGCCGTAGGAGGAGAGCACCCAGGCCAAGGTCTCGCTGAGGGTTGCCTCGCCCATGCGTTCGTCGATCTCCTTGGTGTGCTGGAGCGCACGGTGGAGGAGCCGCAGGGCAATCTTCGGCTGCCCTGCTTCGCCATGGTCGACGGCGAGAGCCCATAGCAGATAGCACCGGTGCCATGCATTTCCTTGAGCCTCGGACAGGGCGAGTGCTTGTTCGAGCAGGGCGGTTGAGCGGGCATGGTCACCTTGGATGACCGCGGAGAAACCGAGTTGAGCGATGCATTGTTGCTGTGTCAGCAGTGAGGCGGACCAGTGCCCGGTTGCCAGGGAGGACTCCGCGTACTTTGCTGCGGTCTCCGTGTCCTCGGTGACCAGTGCTGCCAAGCTGCGCAGCTGTAGAAATGCGGCAGTGAGTTCGGCCCTGCTCGCACAGTGCGCCGAACGGTCCGCGGCATCCGAGATGGCCGGCATGTCGGCCAGGGCTTGTTCGCTCCGGCTGATCACCTCGTGGGCACTGTCGTGGTCTCCGTGGAGGAGCAGCAAGAAGCCGGCCACCCATGCGGCCTGACACCAAGTGGCGGTCGCCCCGGGGGAGGGAGGCCGCGGGTGCCATTCAAGGATCTTTCGCATCCAGTGAGCACCCTCGCCCACATTGGCCGACGTCAGACAGTGCAGCCAGAAGCCGAGGGAGGCACACAGCACTCTTTCCGCGGGCTCATCGGTCGGCGTCGGCGCTGTGATGATTTGCCGCAGATTGGGATGCTCGGCGCGCAGACGACGCAGCCAGGCGGCCTGCCCGGGTGTGCCATAAGCGACACCCGCCTGCGCGGCGAGGTCGAGATACCACGCCCGGTGACGAAGCAGGGCGAGCTGTGCCCGGCCACTCTCCGCGAGACGCTCCTGCCCGTAAGCCCGAACAGTTTCGAGCATGTACAGACGGGTGCGACCGCCTGTCTCGACGCTGGTGAGAAGTGACTTGTCCACAAGCCCGGACAATGCTTCGAAAGCATTGTCGGCTGCGGCACCATCGGGGACCTCGCCTTCTTCGGCGTGCCCGCAGAGCTGCTCGGCATCCGTCAGCAGCACGCCGCCGGAACACAGCGACAGCTGCTGCCAGGCCATTCGCTCGGCCTCGGTGCACAACTCGTAGCTCCAGTCGAAGAGCGCACGCAGCGCTTGGTGGCGAGGGTGTGCTGCGCGGTCGCGGCCGCCCGGGCCGAGCAGACGGAACCTGCGGTCGAGCCGTTCCAGAAGTTCGTCAAGGGTCAGTGTGCGCAGTCGTCGTGCGGCGATCTCCAAGGCGAGGGGCAGGCCGTCCAACGTCCGGCACACACGAGCGATGGTGTGCCGGTTCGCCTCGGTGACCCGGAAGCCGGGGGAGGCGGCCTCGGCCCGGTCGGCGAAGAGGGTCATGGCCGGCGAGGCCGTTGGGCCCTCTTCCACGGCGAGTGTCTCGTGCAGGTGCCCATTCGCCATGGCAGGCAGGCCCAGCGGTTTCACCTGCAGCACATGCTCGGCACCGACATCGAGTGGCTGTCGGCTGGTGGCGAGGATGTGCAGTTCCGGCACGGACGTGAGTAACCCACGCACGGTGCGGGCGCATCCGTCCAGTACATGCTCACAGTTGTCGAGCAGGAGGAGAACGCTCCGTCCGCGCAGCGCCCCGGCAAGCGCGGACAAGGGGTCCTGCCCCGCCCCGGCGTGTACGCCCACGGTGGAGGCGACCGCCTCGGCGACGGCGTGGTCGCTGCTGAGGTCGGCCAGCTCCACACAGTACGTACCGTCCGCGAACCACTCAGCCACCTCACGAAGGAGTCGCCTCGCCAGCCGGGTCTTACCCACTCCGCCGATCCCGGTCAACGTGACCAGCCTGCATCGCTTCAGCAGCTCACTGCCGGCGGCCAGCTCAGGTTCACGGCCCACGAAACTGGTGGCTTCCACGTCACCGAAGTCACGCGGGACGAGGCGGTCCGCCTCCCGCTGCTCCCCGAGCCCGTACAGGTCGTGCCGTACGCCGTCCCAGCGTTCTTCCCACCGATCTGGATCCCCGCCACAGGCGCGGACGTAGGCACGGAGTACCTCTCGGGTGGGGAACCGATGTCCAGCGGCGGCCTGAGACAGGGTACTTGCCGCGAAATGGGCCACATCGGCCATCTCCGTGTAGGTGAGTCCGGCCCTCTCACGTAGTTCGCGCAGGTCCAGCGCGAAGCGTTCCAGCGGACCCGCCTGCGGATCGAGCGGTTGCTCCCGACGCCCTGGCTTGCGTGCCAACGCGGACTACCTCCCCCGACGTTCAGATTGATTCATTGATTATGACCGCTGCCGCCAGGTGGCGAACAAACCTCGCAGTCCCCGATGCTCAAGGTCAATCGCCCCCGCTGACAGCAGACCGGCAGGGTGTGGTCAGCGGCTTCACCCCACTGCAGTGCGTCGTCACTACGGAGATCCCGGGGCATGGCAACCGGTCACTTCAGCCGAACCTCATGCTTCTCCGGTGCTGGTCCGGATCGGTTCAACGGGTCATACACGGGGTGGGTCTCAGGGGTGCGGAATCCGCACACGCGTTGATTCCGATGAGGGAGACGTGCACATTTCGGTGAGGGTGTCTTGGTGGTAGAAAAAATCGTGGGTGGCATCGTGGTGGCTCTGCTCACGGCGATAGGCCGGATACTTTGGCAGAACAGGCGGCACCTCGCCCTGCTCTGCGTCCTGCTCACACCATGGAGCCGTGTGCGCGTCTCTGTCGCCGTGCTGCTGCGGGTGAACGACGAGGACCACTACGTCCTGTTCTCCTCCGTCACCCGCCCGGGTGCCTTTGGTCCGCCTGGTGGCGTGGTGAAGTACCACGAAGGGGCGAAGCCCCGGCTCGAGCGGCTCGGCTTCGAGCCAGAGGTCCGCACCCGCGCCGAAATGCGGCACGATCTGCGCGGCTTTCTGCCCGCTCCGCGGGTCCTTGGGTTCACACGCTGGCTCCAGCGCGGCACGGACCGTGAGGCTGCGACTGAATGCCTGCGCCGCGAACTCGTCGAGGAGCTGGGCGAGGTGGGCCACAGGGAACTCGTCCCCTTGGCCAGGGAGGCCGGCTTCCGGGCCGTCGACAGCTGCATCGACGGGCCCTGGAAGGTGCCGGGGGAGACCTACCGGCAGATCCGCTTCTTCGAGGTGTACGACCTCGTCCCCGACAAACCGGAGTCGACCGAACTCCGGTCGGCCGTGCTGAAGCTGGCTGCGGACGCCGAGGAGCCCCGGGTCATCGGAGTGACCCGGCGCGATATCGCTCGCGGGCGGTCGCAAACCCATCTGGTCCTGCCGCAGTCGGCTTTCGTCGCGGGTGACCGCCGGATCCGGGAGGACCTGACGGCGGCGTCCTGAGGCGCCCCGCAGTAGTTCACCGTCCGGAAACCCCTTCGGCGGAGCCCGGCGCGTACCGCGGCTCGGCCCGCTCGACGGCATGCGTCGCCGAGCCACCTGTCTTGACCCACTTCGCCCCGGTCTGCCTTCTGCCTGCCGGGAAACCTTCACGATCCTTCGAAAGGAACAGGTTGATGATCACTTCTTCGCTGTCACCAGAGGAATTCCATCGAGCGTTCGATACCGTCTCGACGGCCCTGCGGGAGGTCGCCGATCCCGATCCGCGGTTGGTTCGGGATCTGGAAAAGTCACGCGGTGATCTCGTCACGGCCGAAAAGGAACTGAAGGCCGACAAACGCGTTGGCCCCGCGTGGAAGATCGCCAACGCAGCGAAGCACGCGGGGAAGCACTACACGGAGGTGGACCCAACGCGGGCCCGCATGCTGTTCGAACTGGCCGTCCCTTTTTACAAGTTCCACCAATCAGAGAGGTATGTGGGTTCTATCGAGGAGTGCAGCACAGGGCTTGCGCAGCTCGATTCCGTGCTCCCGGACCGGGACGGTGACCCGGTGGCCGACGAGCCCGGGGCCAAGCCGGAGACCTCTGCGGAGCCGGCCCTGGACGGGATTCCCAGGCAGCCCGGCGGCCCCCTCTCCGCCCATCAGCCTGCGGCGGATCCGTTCGACCGTTGGCGGTCCGACGAGCCGTGGGAGAAGTCCTTCGCGCAACGGCTCGACGAATTCGAGGCACACCTCCGGGGGCTCGTGACCACGCACGCCCCGGCCCCCGCCGAGCTTCTGCAGCCCCTCATCGTCGCGGATCTGCGGATGCTGAGGGACGGCCTCGACGGCGTCAGGGTCCCTGCCGACGAGTACTCGCCCCTGCATCAGGGAGCGATGACGGCCCGGTTCCAGGCGCGTACGGCGTTCGGCCGCTATGTCAAAGGCGGCACGGCGTCCGAGGCACAGTGGACCCGGATCCAGTTCCTCCGGAGCGCGCTGCTGAACTTCTGTCTGTGCTTCCATCTGAAGTCCAACAACTACCAGTTCGTGGCCGATGTTGTCGGCTATCTCCAGACCATTCAGGCCGAGCACCGGCGCAACAGTGGTCAGCGCGAACTGCTGCTGGCCGCCACGGAAGCGACCACACTGGTCGCCGTCAGTGAGTTGCAGGACGTCGACCTGGAGCTGCGGCTGGCGTACGTGTGTGGCTGGCTACGGCATGCCGTCGGTATCCAGCTGCTCATCGGCGGTTCCAATCCCGCGGATGCGGAGTACAGCAAGTACGACCCTCGTGTGAGGGATGTGGACGCTGAAGACTGGGCGACCCATCTGCTGGACCAATGGGTTGACAAGCCGGAGCACTGGCACAGCACCGCCTTCGTACTGCTGGGCCTTTCGGCCTGGAAGGAGGAGCGGCTGGAACGCCTGCTCACGGGGCTGTACCACCGCCCGTACGGGGTTTTGCCGGCGCGGGCCGTGGACGTCCGTCGGTTCTGGCGCCGGCAGGCCGTCGACCTGCTGGAAAGAGTGCGGGATGTGAGCGTCGTGCAGAACGCCTGGGAGCGCGGCGTGCCCTCGGAGACAGCGGACTTGATGTCCTTGGCAGAGCACGACCAGGTGGTCCGGCTGCCCACCAGGCTGCTCCAGGGTATGGCCGCCGAATTGACCTCCCGCCCCGGTGGACTCATGGTGCAGGGCGCCTTGTTCGCAGGCCGTCGTGTGCCGACGTTCCTGACACGTGACGTCTTCGGTCCGGTCGGCGTGCTGAAGATCGACGAGGCGAGCAAGGTACAGCGGGAGAAACGCAACTTCGACGAATTCGGCGAACTACTGCCCCCCTTCTACCGGTCGAGCAAGTGCACGGTCTCGTCCACGACGATCGTCAACCGCACCAACGGCAGCCGTCACCAGGCGATCCTCACGTCGTACGTCTTCCGGGAGAGTGACGAACCGAGCACGTTCCGTGACTGGCTCCTGCGGTCGAACTCCGTTGGTGAAGAGCGGCTCGGCGGAGTGATCGACAAGCTCTTCGTCAAGGCGCTCGGTCCCTGGCTGAGCAACGCCAGCCGTACCGTCGGTGACCTACGGGGCGAGTATCCGGCTCTGCGGCCGGCCGGCTTCGAGCGCGCCGGATACCGGCCCGGAAAGAACGCGCAATCGGAACTCCGCAAGTTCGAGTCACCGGAGGCCGGCGCGGTCTTCGGCGTCCAGGACGGTCTGACCTGGCGACTTCGCACTCTGGGTGAGCTGCTGGGCGACCCCACTCTCGTCGGCGGCACCGCGTCGGACAAGGAGCGGACCAACCCGCTCTGGCTGGTGGCGCACATCGCGGACGTCGCGAGGCCCGCTCCGGAATGCACCCGGCTCTTCGATTGGCTGCTGAACGACAAGAATCACGGTCTGACGACCCGGTACCTCACCTGCGTCTCGCACGGCGATCTGCACTGCTCGAACATTCTGGTCAGCGGCCCTGACGCTGATGACCCTCACCTGTACGTGATCGACTTCGAGACGACCCACCGTGGTCACATCGCCAAGGACTTCGCCCGCCTGGAAGCGGCCCTATGGTCGCGGACGTTCGTGTGGAGCCCGGAACAGGTGGGTTTGATCCGCCAGTGGTTTGCGGAATCGCTGCACGGTGACAGCCTGTGGAGCCCTGTGCTCCCGGAGGCCGCGGACGACCGGACCCGGCGGATCCTGGCCTGTGTCGTCAGACTGCGGGGCATTCTCAAGGCCTGTGAACAGGCGAACTGGGCCTTCAACGAACTCGAATACCAGTGGGCCCTGTTCGCCTCCCTGGTCCCCTTCGCCCGCTACCGCGACCACGAGGCCGAGGTGAACCGCCGACTGCCGTTCTTCCTGGCCGCCGACGTCGCCGAAGCCTTGGTCACCAGGGCCATGCGAACCACGGAGGCCACAGCCGGAATGGCGGCGCGGTAGCCCGCAGGGTCAGGACGCCCGGGTGTCGTCGAGGAGCAGTGTTCGACACTGTCGACCTGTTCGTCGGGGCCGGGGCGTATCCGGGGGATTCGCTCCTGGATATGCCGGCGTCCGAGCCGAAGGTTTTGAACAGGTCCATCGACGGAGCGGGTCGAGACACCACGGATGTATGCCTTCATGACGACCTGCGCTTCCCGGGCTCGCAGCAATTGATCGAGCCGGCGGATTCGATGGAGGTGCTCCAGATGGAGACGATGTGCTGGTGTGGGGCGCGTGCCACGCACCATGCCCGCATGGTGCGTGGCGAGATGGTGGTGAAGGCGAGCAGGCTGTCGTCGGTGGTGGGAACCGCACTGCCGTGGAGGCCGGCTACGAGGTGCTGTGCCGACGTCACCACCGCCGCCGCATGACGGTCGCGACGGCCCACGCGGCGGCACTGTCGCCCGACGTATTGCCGGTCACGTCGGGCGGCCGCGAGGCACCGGCGGGCTCGGGGGAGGGCAGGGAATCGTGGGTGTGAGCTGTTGCCGTGCACCGGCATGGCGGAATGACCGGGGGCGGCGGACGTACTGGCCACAGGTTCGCCTTCCTGGCCGGCATCCGGCCCAGCCCTGACCCGGGCACCGAGGCCGGGCCCGTGGGCATGCCGGTTCCACGACACCGGCACCTGTCATGCCAGGCCGCGGACGGGGCCATCGCCGTACAGCGCTTCGATGTCGATCAGGAGGACATCGCGGCGGTGCTCGGCGGCCTCGATGACGTCGGGATGGAAGCCGTGCAGGGAGAACAGGGCGAGGACGGCGTCATCGGGCCGATGCCCCTGCTCGGCGAGGAGGCCACGGATATGTTCGAGACGCTCGAGGTCCTTGAGCCCACGGGGTTGGACGGTGGCCTTGGCCTCGCCGATCAGAGCGATGGCCGCCCGGGGGCTTCGCGGGCGCTCACCGGGGGCCATGGCGAGCAGGTCGACCTCGTGCTTGGTCCGGGCGGCCGGATCGGCGATCTCCGCCGCACCCACCGCGCCGAGTGACAACCCCGTCTCGTCGATGGCGAAGGAGCGGGCCCACTCGCGCGCGGTCTCCTCGAAGTGCGGGCCCAGGATCTTCGAGTGGTACGTCGGCCGGGACGACTGCCACACCTGAGCTCCGCGTCGCCGCTCCACCAGGTCCACCGTGGGCAGTGTGATCAGCTGGTTGAAGCGGATCACCGGGTCCGCGACGCTGATGACCGGGTGCCGTGCCTTGAGCAGGTCCTGTTCCTTGCGGATGCAGCCGGTGGACTCGAGCACCTCCAGCGGAGCGACCATGGCGGAGCGGGAACGCTCCAGCATCGAACCGACCTTCGCCGGGGTCGAGGCACCCCGGGCGACGGCGGACAGTACGTCGTAGTACAGCGTGCGGTGGGTGATGCGCGGGTCTTCGCGCAGCAGGAACTCCGCCTCCACCCGCGAGTACAGGGCCCGCCCCGGGTCCAGCAGGGTGCGTTCCACCCAGGGGCCGAACTCCGCCTCGTCCTGCGGCACCGGCCCCGCGGCCAGCGGCCGGTAGCCGGGGGCGCCGCCCAGCACGGCGTCGACCTGCAGCGCCACCGCCGGGTCCTCGATCCCCCAGTGGGTACGGGCGGTGCGGTAATCGAAGGCCGGCAAACGCAGGTCCAGCACGGCTCGGCCGCGCAGTGGCTTGGTGCCGGACAGCAGCTCGGACATCACGCTCATCGCCGAGCCGCACAGGACGATCCGGCCGCCGGGTGCCTTGCCGGACTGCGACTGGTCGTACAGCAGTTGCAGGAATCCGGGGATCTCCGGGGAATGCTGCATCAGATACGGCAGCTCGTCGATGACGATCAGTGGTGCCCCCGAGGCCCGGTTCACCACCTCCAGCGCGGCGGTGAGCACATCCCGCCAGTCGTCCAGTCGCATCGCCCCGGGCCGAACTCCCGCGTGTGCGGCGATCGCCTCGGTGAACCGGTGCAGCGCGGGCACCCGGCCCTCCTCCTGCACGGCAGTCAGGTACAGCCCACCCACCGCCTCCGTGAGCGCCTCCAGCAGGAACGACTTCCCGTTCCGCCGCCTTCCCGAAACGATGGCCAGCCGCAGTTCGGTGGCCGGGTCGCCGAGGAAGTCGTTCAGCAGCGCCCACTCGTGATCACGGTCCAGCAGCCGCTCCGGTTTGCCGAGCTGTCCAGGCATACCCTCTCCGAAAGCGTTCAGGTTGACCTTAACGGAATCTGTACAGCTGGACCTTACCTCTATGAGGGTTGTGGGCGTACGCCGGACGGGCCGCACGCGGACTCCTTCTCGCTGAGAGTGCCGTGGCTCCTGGCAGACTGCGAGAGTCAGAGCCTCGGGTCGGTCATCGTCCTCGGGTGGCAGCCGGGGATCGTGAACCCCACGAGGACCGGGGGCGCCTGAGCGGCAGACCACCCCTGACATCGGGCGAGTTGAGGGTCATATCCAGCGAAGCCGTAGGCTCGCGACCTCGGCCCCCTGGGCTGGGGCGTTGACTGCATCATCACAGCAGAGCGGAAGAGAATCATGCGCGGTCTCACCGAGGCGAACCTCAAGACGCTGGCCGGTGGCCGTTCCTTCGAGCGCGCCCTCGGGTATCTCGACGCGGTGTCCGGGGTCGAGGTGGGGGACGGCTGGGTCACCGCGAGTGTCCACGGGACGGAGCGGTACGAGGCGGAGCTGACCCTGGACGGGCCCGGCGGGCTGTCCGGCGCGTGCGACTGCCCGTACGGTCTCGAGGGCAACTTCTGCAAGCACCTGGTCGCCCTCGGCCTGACCGTGCTCGCCCGGCCGGAGAGCCTGCCGCGGCAGCGGAAGGCGGCCCGGGAGCGCGCGCGGGACCTCGACGGGTGGCTGTCCGCCCTGTCCAAGGACGAGTTGCTCGCCCTGCTGCGGGAACAGCTCGATGGAGACCGGCAGTTGCGGCGACGCCTGGAACTGCGGGCCGCGAGCGCCCGCGGGGACCTCACCGCGGTCCGGTCCCGTATCCGCGACTTGCTCGACATCGGTCCCTTCGCGCAGTACGGCTACGCCGAGTACGCCGATGCCCGCGCCTACGCCGACCAGGCCCGGCAGGCGGTGTCCGCGATCGGCGCGCTGACCGGCTCGGGCCGGGCCGCCGACGCGATCACCCTGGCGCGGGAGGCGATGCGGCTGCTGGCCGAGTCGGTGAAGACCGTCGACGACTCCGACGGCCGGCTCGGGCAGATCGGCGCGGACCTCGCCGACGCCCACCTCGACGCGTGCCGCGCGGCACGCCCCGACCCCCAGGAGCTCGCACGCTGGCTGGCCGGCCATGTGCTCGGCGACGCCGACGACGGCCTGACCGACATCGATCCGCTCGACTACGAGGACGTCCTCGGAGAAGACGGCATGGCCGTCCTGCGGAAGCTGGCCGCCGAGGCGTGGCGGCGCAACCGCCGCGGTTGGGCGGAGAAGTACCTGATGGAGCGTCTGGCCAAGGCCGGAGGAAACGTCGACGCGGTGATCGCCGTGCACGCGGCCGATCTCGCACCGAGCGGCCACACGCACCTGGTCATCGCCCGCGAACTGGAGGCCGCCCGACGGTTCGACGAGGCCCTGGAGTGGGCGGAACGCGGTATCCGGGACGCCCGGGAACTCTCCGCCGTGGACACCGCCCTCGTCGACCACCTCTGCGACCGCTATGCGCGGGCGGGCCGGATCGCCGACGCCGTCGCCGTGCGCCGCGACCACTTCGGCGCCCGCCGCTCGCTGCTCGCGTACCAGCAACTGCGCGCCGCCGCGCGGGCCGCGGACAGCTGGCCGGCCGAGCGCGAGGGAGCCCTCGCCCTGCTGCGCGCCGACGCGGAGCGACCGCGACAGAGCCGGCACGACGGCCCCGTCCTGGTCGACGTTCTGCTCGACGACGAGGACGTCGACGCCGCCTGGCAGGCCGCCACCGAAACCGGTGCCCATGACCGGCAGTGGCTCACACTTGCCGACCAGTCGCGGGCCACCCGTCCCGCCGACGCGCTCGGCGTCTACCTGCGCCTGGCGGAGCCGCTGGCCAAGGAGACCGGCAACAGGGTCTACGAGCGGCTCGTCGGCCTGCTGCTGAGCATCCGCGACTGTCATCGCCGCCTGGGTACGGAAGACGAGTTCGCCGCTTACGTCACCGCCTTGCGCATCGCCCAGAGACGCAAGCGGAACCTGATGTGCCTGATGGACGAACACGGTCTGTGAGCCGAACGGCTTCTCGGGCGTCCACCCAGCCCATGCCCCCTGCCTCCCGTTGGGAGTACGACACCGGGACCGGACCCCTGATCGTGCGGCTGCTGGTGCCGAACGCTGCCGCATGACGGTCACGGTGGCCCGCGCGGCGGCACTGTCGCCCGACGTGCTGCCCGTTTCTTCCGCCTGACGCACCGGCGGCCTCCTACGGGTGGACGACGCCCGGAGATTTTATTCAAACAAGTGATCGACATTGCGGCCGATCCCGCTATGATCTTCCACGGCAAGGCCGTAGCGCAGAGGTCGTCGCGCCCTAGCATCAAGCTGGAGGACGTCGGTTCGAATCCGACCGGCCTTGCCGCCCTTGTCGTGGAGGAACGTCGATTGGCGTCGGTCCGTCCTGGGCGGGCGGAGGGCGATGCCGCCCTCGGCGAGCCGGGCACCGGCGATGGACCGGTGGAGTGGTGATGACGCAGCCGACACCCGTGCGCTGCCCGGCGATCGAGCACCCGGACATCCCGATCAGTGACCCTGTAGGCCTGGATCCGCTGCTGGCCCGGCTGAGGTCGGCCCGGGCGGTGGAGAGCGACGAGACGTTCCCGCTCGGCACCGTGCGCGCGGACGGCCGTGTCGACCTGTGCAAGCAGGGCCTCGGAGCGGCCGGCGCCGCCCGGCTGATGCCCGTCGCCGCCGCATCGCCGCACGCCCGGCACGTCCTGCTCGGCACCAACGCCATCGGCGACGAAGGGGCGTCGACGGTCGCCCGCGCGCTCACCGCCGGCCACGGCCTGCACACGCTCTACCTCGGCTGCAACCGCATCGGCCCGGAAGGCGCCGCCGTGCTCGCCGGCGCACTCTCCGCGGACGACACCGTCCGCGCCCTGTGGCTCAAGCGCAACCCGGTGGGCGACGACGGCGCCGTGGCACTCGCCGCGACACTCCGCCGCAACACCGCGCTGCGCACCCTCGACCTGGTCAACACCGGTGTCACCACCGAGGGCCTGCGCGCCCTGCTCGACGCCCTCACCGGCCGCCCGCGCCCGGTGGAACGCCTCTTCCTCGGCGGAAACGGTCTGACCGCCGACGCCGCCGGCCTGCTGGCGGCGCTGATCAGGGAGGCGGGCGTGCGCGAGCTGTACCTGCCCGCCAACCACCTCGGCGACGAAGGCGCCGCCGTCCTCGCGGCAGCCGCCGCCGACGCCGGACGGCCGGTACGCCTCGGCCTGGGCGGCAACGGCATCGGCCCCGCCGGCGCGCGCGCCCTCGCCGACGCCCTGGGCGCCATCGAGACGCTCGACCTGGGACGGCCGATGTCCGAGCGGAGCCTCGGCGCCCCCGCCAACGCCACCGGCGACGAAGGCGCCCACGCCCTGGCCGCCGCCCTCGCGGGCAGCCCGCTGCGCAGGCTGGAGCTGTGCCACACCGGACTCACCGGGCGCGGCGCGAAGTCCCTGCTGGCGGCCGTGCCGGACGGCTCACCGCTGGAGTACGTCGGCCTGGGACCGGGACTGCCCCGGAAGGTGAAGCGCTCCTTCACCCAGCGCCTGCGGCCCATGGCCGGGGCCCACCCCGACCTGCGCGCGATAGGAAGTGTCTACCGGTGAGCCGCCGCCCCGAACTCCCCTGTTTCCCACCGGAGGAGGCGGCGAGCCGGCGACGCGTCCGCCGCTACGCCGTGCCCCGGCGGATGATCGAGCGCGCGACCGAACGCCGTACGGCCGGTGACTGGCGGGGCGCGTGCGCGGCGGCCGGCGTGGACGTCGACATCGACCTGCCGGAGGTCGCCGAGCACTGTGGCGACGACGTCGCCGCGGCGCTGGAGGACGACCTGCGCCACCTGGTCCCGGACCTGGTGCGCTGGCACCTGCCCCGGCTGCTGGGCGGACGGACCACCCTCGCCACCGGCCGCACCGTCGTCCTCGCCCGCTACCGGCCGGTGCGGGCGGGCGAAGGCCCCCGCTCCACGCCGTACCTGCACCTCACCACGCCCGTGATGGTGGAGGGCCCGCAGCGGGTCACCCTGCGGTTCCGCACGGTCCCGGACGAGAAGGCCGCGGGCGTCTTCGGGGGCGGGATCGAGGACTGGCGGTACGCCCGGCACCTGTGGGACGCCCGGCACACCGCCGAACTGCGCGAGCGGTGCGGCGGCGGCACCGAACGGCTCCCCTTCTTCCACACCGACGGCCGGCCGTGCCGTACGGACGAACTGCCCGCCGCCGACCCCGGCCCCGGTGACGCGGCGGCCCGGGCCGAGTGGGTCACCCTGCTGCACCAGAAGGGCGAGGTCGAGGCGGCCTTCGCCGCGGCCGGGATCGAGGTCGACCTGACACCCCCGGCCGGCGGCCCCGGCTGGTACCGGGCCGATCCGCCGGCGCTCCTCGGCCGGCTCGCGCTCGACCACACCCGCCTGGAGCGGGAGGTCCGCCGGCTGAAGGACGAGGGCGTCGGGGACCGCTTCCTCGTCCTCGGCGACTGGCGCACGCGCATCCTGCTGGAGCCGACGGCCACCGGTCTCGGGGTGCGGGCCGTCGGCCGCGAGGAGGCCGACGGCCTGCCCCTCCTGGCCGAGGCGCTCTGGCGCAGGCTCCCCGACCTCGACCTGCTGCGCGTCGGCGGAGTCGAACCGGAACACCTGCATCCGCTGGTCCGCGAGTCGTTGTTCCCCGACCTCCGGGTCACCGGTGGGACCGGCGGCCCACCGGGCCCCGCCGCCCCCGCACCCGTCCGGGTGCGATGCCGCGGCGAATGGCACGAGGTGGGCTTCCGTCCGGGCGGTCTGCTCCGCATGCCGCACAGCGACGAGGAGCAGCAGCGCGAGCGGGCCCTGCGCGCGTTCGGCGGCGCCGTCGCCGGGTGCTTCGCCGTCGAGCAGACCTGGGCGTCCGGCGACGGCCGGCTGCCGAAGGCGCTGCGCGCCCAGCGGCAGGACCTGTTCCTGCGCGCCCAGCACGGCGACACGCACGGCGTGCTCGAACTCCTGGACGCGGGCGTGGACCCCCGGGTCCGCGACGCCTCCGGACGCTCGCTGCTCCACGTACTGCACCTCCTCGACCACGAACCGCTCCTGCCCCGGCTGCTCGCGGCGGGGCTCGACCTGGAGGCCCGCGACCAGCGGGACCGAACACCGCTGTTCGTGGCGGTCAACGACGGCGGTTCCAGGGCCCTCGTGGAGGCACTCCTCGACGCCGGCGCCCGGATCGACGTGGAAGACCAGATGGAGCTGTCGCTGGCCCAGGTCGTCCGCCGCTACAAGCGTTCCGACCTGGCCTTCCTCCGGAAGCGCGTCCGGGAGGAACACCCGGGCCTCGGGGCCGAGTGGTGGGACGAGTACATGGACCGCAACGAGGAGGAGGAAGCGGACGACCACGAGCTTGCCGAGCCCGACGAGTCCGAGCCCGAGCCCGACGAGCCCGTCGAGTACAGCAAGGAACCGCCGTTTTGAGCACCTACCCCACCCACCGCACCGCACCGGGCCCGCTGGCCGCCGCCGACGACCTCGTCGGCAGGCTGCGCACGCACCGCACCGAACCCGCCGCCAACCACCGGCTGGAGGCGCTCGCCCTGGCCGTGACGGCCAACCAGCCCGTCCTCCTGTGGGGCGAACCCGGCATCGGCAAGTCCGCCGGCCTGGAGCAGCTCGCCGCCGGACTCGGCCTCCCGCTGGAGACGGTCATCGCCAGCGTGCACGAGCCGTCGGACTTCGCGGGACTGCCGATCGTCGGTGACGACCCGGCCACCACCGGCGTGCCGATGGCCCCGCCGGACTGGGCGGTCCGGCTCACCCGCGCCGGACAGGGCCTGCTCTTCTTCGACGAACTGTCCTCCGCGCCACCGGCCGTGCAGGCGGCGCTGCTGCGGGTCGTCCTCGAACGCCGGGTCGGCAGCCTCGTCCTGCCCGACGCGGTGCGCATCGTCGCCGCCGCCAACCCGCCCTCCAGCGCCGCCGACGGCTGGCACCTCAGCCCGCCGCTCGCCAACCGCTTCGTCCACCTCGACTGGACCCACGACCCGGCCACGGTCGCCCGCGGCATGGCCGGCACCTGGCCGGAGGTGGCCGTTCCGGCGGTCGATCCGGCCAAGGTGCCCGGTGCCGTCGCGCGGGCCCGCGGTGCCGTCTCCGGTTTCCTCACGGCCCGTCCGGGCCTGGTGCACCACATACCCGCCGACGCCGAGAGCCGGGGCCGCTCCTGGCCGTCCCCGCGCACCTGGGAGATGGCGCTGCGGCTGCTCGCGACCGGATACGCGACCGGCGCCGGCCGCGAGGCCACGGCCGCCGCGCTCACCGGGGCCGTCGGGGACGGCGCGGGCATCGAACTGCTGTCGTACCTGGAGCACCTCGATCTGCCCGACCCCGAGCGGGTCCTCGCCGACCCCGACGCGTTCGCCCTGCCCGAGCGCGGCGACCGCCAGCTCGCCTTCCTCATCGCGGTCGTCGCCGCCATCCAGGGCGACCTCACCCGGCCCCGCTGGGAGGCCGGCTGGACGGTCCTGGCCAAGGCCGTGGACGCGGGCGTACCGGACGTGGCCGCCCGTGCCGCCACCGACCTCGCGTCGATGCGCCGGCTGGACTGGCCCGTACCCCCCGGCATCGACGGGTTCCTGGACCTGCTGCGGATGTCCGGGGCCCTGCCCGGCAGCCGCTGAGGCACGCGGGCATGACGGACCCCCGCAGCGGCCTGGACACGACCAAACTGCTCGCCGCCCGCTACCGCGCGGCCGGCGACCGCCCCTACCTGGCGTCGGCCCTGTACGCCCTGACCATCGTGCCGAGCCCCGACGTGCCGACGATGGGCGTGGACCGTCACTGGCGCTGCTACGTGTCGCCCGCCTTCGTCGACGCGACCCCCGTGGAGGAACTCGCGGGCGTCTGGATCCACGAGGTGGCGCATCTGCTGCGCGACCACCACGGCCGCGCCGGCCGGCTCCCCGCCGCCGACCAGCGCGACCGGTACCGCGTCAACGTCGCCCAGGACTGCGAGATCAACGACGACCTCCTCGCCGACGGCCTGCGCCTGCCCGCCGGACGTGTCGAGCCCCGCCTCCTCGGCCTGCCCGACGGGCAGCTGTTCGAGGCGTACCTGCCGCAACTGCCCCCGCACGTACGGGAACACGACTGCGGATCGGGTGCCCACGGCCGTCCCGCGCCCTGGGAACTCCCCGGCTCCGCCGGCCCCGCCGCGCTCGGTGACGTCGAGGCCCAGGCGCTGCGGCGGCACACCGCCGAGGCGATGCGCGCCCACCAGCGCTCCCGCGGCACCCTCCCGGAGGGCTGGCGGCGCTGGGCCGAGGAACTCCTGGAACCCACGGTGGACTGGCGGCAGGCCCTGTCCGGCGCGGTCCGGGAAGCCGCCGCGTGGGCCGCCGGGGCCGTCGACTACACCTACCGCCGTCCCTCGCGCCGCACCCCGGCGCTGCGCGGCGTCGTCCTCCCCAGCCTCCGCCGTCCGCTGCCCCGGGTGGCCGTCGTCGTCGACACCTCGGGCTCGATGGGCGACGCGGAACTCGCCGCCGCCCTGGGCGAGGTCACGGGTGTCCTGCGGGAGGTCGGCGTGCGCGGCAACCGCGTCACCGTCCTCGCCTGCGACGCCGACGTGCACGCCGTGTCCCGGGTGACGGCCACCGAGCAGATCACCCTCGGCGGCGGGGGCGGCACGGACATGCGCGTCGGCATCGACGCCGCCCTCGCGGCCCGTGACCGCCCCTCGATCGTCATCGTCCTCACCGACGGGCTCACCCCCTGGCCGGACGAGACCCCGTCCTGCCGCCTGATCGCGGCCCTGATCGGCGAGGGTGCGCCGCAGCCCCCGGGCTGGGTGGAGACGGTACGGGTCCCTCTCTGAGAGCCCGGTCAGTCGCCGAGTCTGACGGTCAGTGGCGTCAAACCACGGACGCAGCTCGGCCGTTGGGGAGGAGGCTGATGAAGTTCGGGCGTGGTGGGATGGCCCGGGAGGCAGCTTGAGATGGGCCATTTTTGGGGTGAGGGCTCGCCGGCTTGTTTTCTCTCCGTGAGGGTGCTCGGGTGATGGACGGTCCTGCTTGCCCGAGCACCCTGCTCAGCGCCTCGTGGGAGAGGCAACCGCCGGCGGACAGGGGACGTCCACGATGTGCCGGTCGTCCTGACCGGAGCCTGCTGGGTGCCGATTGAGACCATGACAAGGAAGGCACCGAGGCTTTGTGCCGCGCCCAGGCGATCGTGGCCGAACAGCACCGCGGGCAGCGTGGCGGTGAGTGGTTCGAGGAGGACTGCGAGAACTCCGGCGGCTGCACCAGCGTGATGCAAGCCTGCGAAGTAGCCGGTGCGGGCGACGGCCGTCGGCACCAGCCCGAGGAACATCACGGCCCCGACCGCGTCAATCCGCAGTGGCAGTTGCATTCCGGACACCAGGCCGACGGGCAACAGCAGGAGACCTCTTGGGCTCCGGCCTCCGCACCTGTGTGCTCCGCCATGTCCACCACTGCCTTCTCTCGCTCAACGCCCCGCAAGGGACGCCGTCACGGCGCGCAGCTCCGACAGGCGCGTACAACACGGGTACAGCCGCCCCATGTCGTAGCGTCACCGCTGATCACGCTAAGCGACCGACGGGGTCGTGAGGGTCATGACGGCGAAACCCGTCGATCCCACCGGCGCCACCCGGCTCACCGGTCCCTGCGCCCCTTGAAGGCGCCCGCCCGGACCGCAAGCCGTTTCGCCGCGGCGTGCCCGCTCACGCCCCGCTCCGGGCGAGTGCGCCCCAGCCCCGTTCCAGGAGGTCGAAGGCCCGGTCGACGACCTCGCGGGGGGTGTCGTGGGGGTAGGCCGCGCGGGGGGCTTCGAGGGCGAAGTGGGCCAGGGCGGTGCAGGCGGGGTCGTCCGCGGGGAGGCCGCTCTCCTCGGCGATGACCCGGGCGAGCGCGGTGGTGTGGCGCAGCCACATCTTCTGGCCGTAGTCGCGCAGCGCGGGGGTGCCGGCCACCAGGTCGATGAAGGCGGTGAAGCGGGCGTCGCCGTCGGCGGAGACCAGCCGGGTGGTCAGGGCGTGTTCCCGCAGCGCGGCGGGGATCGACCGGCCCTCGGGGCGCTCGCGGACGGCCGCGAGCAGCTCGGTCTCCTGGTCGGCGTCCTCGTCGAAGACGAGGGCCTCCTTGACCGGGAAGTGCTTGAACAGGGTGGTGGTGGACACGTCGGCGGCGTCCGCGATCTCACGGATGCCGACCTCGTCGTAGCCGCGCTCCAGGAACAGGCGCAGCGCGGCGTCGGCGATGGCCCGGCGGGTGGCCGCCTTCTTGCGTTCGCGGCGCCCCACGGGTGCGGGGGAGGGGTCTGTCGCGGTGTCGGTCGTCGTTCTGGGCATACCGGCACCCTATCTCTCCGGTTGACCCACTTCAAAAGTTGAGTTGTTGCACTTATTGAGTCGGTGTGTTTTTCTGGGATGGCGGCTGCGAGGCGCTGCCCGGCCGCTCTTCCCTCTGTGGGACCGCACCGAACGAACGGAACACACCATGAACACCAATCCCGCGCCCCGCATCGCCGTCATCGGCGCCGGCCCCGGCGGTCTGACCTGCGCCCGCATCCTCCAGCGGCACGGCATCACCGTCACCGTCCACGACCGCGACGCCGGCCCCGACGCCCGTGACCAGGGCGGCACCCTCGACCTGCACGCCGACAACGGCCAGATCGCCCTGCGCGAAGCCGGTCTCCTGGAGGAGTTCTTCCGGCTGTCCCGCCCCGAGGGGCAGGAGATGCGCCAGCTGGACCCGGCCGGCACGGTCCTCTTCCACCACGTCCCCGAGCCGGACGAGCGGTTCAAGCCGGAAATCGACCGCGGCCGACTGCGCGACCTGCTGCTCGGCTCGCTCCGGCCCGGCACCGTGTGCTGGAACCACACCCTGCGCTCCGTCGGCGGCCCCGCCGAAGGCCCCCGGCAACTGCACTTCACCGACGGCACCACCGTCGAGGCGGACCTCGTCATCGGCGCCGACGGCGCCTGGTCCAAGGTCCGCCGGGCCGTCTCCCCGGCCACTCCCCGGTACAGCGGCGTGAGTTTCCTGGAGGCCTGGTTCCACGACGTCACGACCCGGCACCCCGACATCGCCGAACTCGTCGGCCAGGGCAGCGCCGCGGCGGCCGACGGTGACCGCGGCCTGTTCGCCCAGCGCAACGGCGGCGACCACATCCGCGTCTACCTCATCCAGCGCGTCCCGGCCGACTGGATCACCGCCGGCGGCCTCTCCCTCCAGGACACCGACGGCATCCGGGCCCACCTCCTGGAGCGCTACCGCGACTGGTCACCCCGCATGCGCCGGCTGATCACCGACAACGACGGCCGCTACGTCGACCGCCCGATCCACGCCCTTCCCGTCCCGCACACCTGGGAGCACGACCCCACGGTGACCCTGCTCGGCGACGCCGCCCACCTGATGCCCCCGCTCGGCGTCGGCGTCAACCTCGCCATGCTGGACGCCAGCGAACTCGCCCTCGCCCTCGCCCACCACGACACCGTCGGCGAAGCCGTCCGCGCCTACGAGAAGACCATGCTTCCCCGCTCCACGGAGACGGCCCGGCTCCTCGACGGTGCCGCCGCCGAGCTGCTCTCCACCGAACTGCCGGACTTCGCCACCGCCGACCACCACTGACACACCCCGGGGCGGGCCGAGGGGGCGACCGGGCCCGTCACTCCCGCCCGATCAGGAACACCTGATCGTCACCGCCGCGCTCCGCGCAGCGCTCCGCCGCGACCGCCGCGCCCGCCTCCTCCGCACTCCCGCGGACGCCGACGCACAGCGCGTCGTCCTGCGCCGACCGCAACCGCCACCGGTCGCCGCCGTCGGCCCGTTCGACGCGGAACCACTGGGAGTTCCCGCCCGCCCGGCAGTCCTCCCAGGGTTCGAGCGTGCCCTTGAACACCCCGTCGCCCAGGACGGTGAGGCAGCCGGTGCCGTGCTCCGGGTGGCGGAACTGGATCTGGTAACGGCCGTCGTCCGCCCGCTGGAGGTACACGCGCGGCGGGACGGCCTCCGCGCAAGGCCGCTGCACCGCTAGGAGTTTGGACTCGCCGTCCACGCGGACGTCCCCGTCGGTCAGGCACAACTCGGGTGCGCGCGCCGGGCGGATGCGTGAGTAGCCCGAACTCGTTGGGGTGGCGGTCGACTTCGTGTTCTCGGTCCCGTCGTCCTGTGGCAGCAGCACCACCGCGCCGACGGCGAGCAGGACGACCGTGCCGAGTGAGGCCAGCATGGCGGTCATGGCGGTCCTGCCGCGGCGGGGGTCCGACGGTTCCGGCGATCCGTCCGGGGGCTCCGGCTCCTGATCCGTTGGCCCGTCCGGGGGGCCCGGCTCCTGATCCGTACCGGCGGCCGCGGGTTCCTCCCCGGCCGCGAGCCGTTCCCTGGCCGCGAGCCACTCCGGTACGTCCTCCCCGGCACCGCACGCCCGGACCAGCGCCGCGACCACCTCCGCGCGCGGCAGCGCGTCCCGCCGCAGGGCGTCCGCCAGGGTGCTGCGGGCCAGTACCTCGTCGCGTTCGGCGGCCCGCTGCTCCAGCTGACGGAAGGTCAGCCCGCTGTGCTCCTTGAGTTCCCGCAGCAGGGCGACATACTCGCGCGCCGTCCGCGCCTCTGCGGGGTTCACGCCCCCCGAGACCACCATGCGGTCATTCTCGTCACACCCGCCACAACGGGCAACCGGTGTCCGGCGGTTATCGGACAGCCCGACCGCACGGTCAGGGCAAGTCGTTGACCAGGCCGGACAGTCTCGTTCTGTCCCGGACATCGCACATCGTTGCCGGACAGGACCCGACCGCCAAGACTCTGTGCTGCCGCCGCATTCCGGACCCACGGGGGTGGACCGGATGCGGCGCCGTCACCGAACCCGTCCAGGACCAGAAGGAGTTGCCTCGTACTCATGTACGGTCCGCGTGACCCGATCGACTCTACGCTCCACCGATGAAGAGCGCGGACAACGCCGAGCACGAGATCGAGTTCCACCGGTGGCAGGCGGGAGTCCGCGCGTCAGCGCGGGCCCTCCACCACCGCGAACCGTGCCCCCTCCGGATCCGTCACCGTGGCGACGCGGCCGTGGGGGCCCTCGTGAGGCGGGGCGAGGAGCCGGCCGCCCAGGCGGAGGACCTGCTCCACCGCGTCGTCGGTGCCGGCGACGGTGAAGTACGTCGTCCAGTGCGGGCCCCGGTCCCGGGGGAGGGACCTGCCCACGCCGTGGACGCCGGCCACCGGGCGGCCGTTCAGGCGCAGGGTGACGTGGTCGGGGTCGGCGGAGACCGCCGGCTCCTCGTCGTAACCGAACACGGTCTCGTAGAACTTGGCGGTACGGGCCGACTCGAAGGTCGTCAGCTCGTTCCAGGCGGGGGTGCCGGGCACGCCGGAGGCGGCGGTGCCCGGACTCGTGGCCGCCTGCCAGACGCCGAAGACGGCACCGCCGGGGTCGGAGCCGATCGCCAGCCGGCCGGCGTCGGCGGCGTCCAGCGGGCCCACCCCGATGGTGCCGCCGCACGACCGCACCACGTCCGCCGTCAGATCCACGTCGTCCGAGGCGAAGTACGGCGTCCAGGCGACCGGCAGATCACGGTCCGGCGGCAGCACCCCCATGCCGGCCACCTCACGGCCGTCGAGCAGGGCACGCACATACGGGCCGAGTTGCTGGGGGCCGGGGTGGAACTCCCAGCCGAACAGCGCCCCGTAGAACTCCTCGGTCGCATCCAGGCCGTGCACCATCAGGCTCACCCAGCAGGGTGTGCCGGGTGTGTGCCGAGCGGGCGCCCCGCCGTTCGGGCGGGCGTTCCCCCGTGCGTCGGTCATCGTCACTCTCTTCTCGGCCGCGTGTACCGGCCGTTGTCCTCTCGCGTCCCGACGGATCGTTCCCGCGCCGCGGTCGACACAGTATGTGCCCGATCCGGTACGCCTCGTGACCGGTCCTGTCCGGCCGAGCAGAGTAGCCGGACGCGGGCGGCTCGGCCACCCCGTGCGCGAGGATGGTGGCCATGAACGCCATCATCTCCGCATCCGACCTCGCGGGCGCGCTCGCGGGCGCCAACCCGCCGGTACTGCTCGACGTCCGCTGGCAGCTCAGCCTGGCCACGGCGGCCGGTGAGCCGCCGTTCGACGGACGGGCCGCGTACGGGGCCGGGCATCTTCCCGGCGCCGTCTTCGTCGACCTGGACCAGGAACTGGCTTCCGCTCCGGGCGGGCACGGCCGCCATCCGCTGCCGGACCTCGCGGTGTTCGGAGCCGCGATGCGGCGGGCGGGCGTGTCGTCCGGGACGCCGGTGGTCGTGTACGACGGGGGCCTGGGCTGGGGCGCCGCCCGCGCGTGGTGGCTGCTGCGCTGGACGGGTCACCCGGACGTGCGAGTCCTCGACGGCGGGTTGCCGTCCTGGCAGGGCCCGTTGGAGACGTCGGTGCCGCAGCCGGCCGAGGGGGACTTCGTACCGGTACCGGGGGCGGACGGGCTGCTCGACGCCGACGGAGCGGCGGCGCTGGCGCGTTCGGGGGTGCTGCTGGACGCCCGCGCGGGGGAGCGGTACCGCGGTGAGGTGGAGCCGATCGACCGGGTGGGCGGGCACATTCCCGGCGCGGTCTCGGCGCCCACGACGGAGAACGTCGGCGCCGACGGCCGTTTCCTGCCCGCCGGAGAACTGGGCGCCCGCTTCAGGGAACTGGGCGTGTCCCAGGGGGCACCGGTCGGCGTCTACTGCGGCTCGGGTGTCTCCGGCGCGCACGAGGTGCTGGCGCTGGCGGTCGCGGGCGTCCCGGCGGCGCTGTACGTCGGTTCCTGGTCGGAGTGGTCCTCCGACCCGGAGCGGCCGGTCGCGGTGGGCCCGGATCCGCAGTAGAGCAGGGGACCGGAGTCCGGACGCGGGCCCTCGGGCTGTGAGGGGAGCGGATCTCCCGGCGACACGCCGTCGGCGGGCCGTTCCGCCGGGAGATCCGCTCCTGTCGGCGGCCGGGGGCGGGTTGTGCGGGGGGTTTGGATGTGGCGAGCGCCCTCATGTCGTCGGTCGGCCGCGGACACGGACCGCCCGAACGAGTTACTCCTGCTTCTTCCGTCGCGTCCCGAACACGATCTCGTCCCAGCTCGGCACCGCCGCGCGGCGGCCCGGACGGACGCCGTCCGCCTCGGCCTGACGGTCGGTCGAGCCGATGAGCCGGTCCCGGTGGCTGCTGACGGAACGCGGCATGAGGACGTCCGCGTACGCGGCCCCGGCCGAGGCCGCGGGGGCCGGCGGCTCCTCCGCCTCGGGCTCGGGGTCCGGCTCCTCGGGAACGGTCTCGGGCGCGCGCTCCGGCACCACCAGGTCGCCCCGGAAGCTCGGGACCGCCTCCAGCAGGCTGGTCAGCGAGTCCCGTTCGCCCGATGCCGTGGCCGTCAGGGACTCCTCCTCGGGCTCGGACGCCTGCGCGGGCAGACTCGGGCGCTCGCGGTCGCCGGGACGGTCGAGCGGGCGGTCCCGCGGCAGCCGGGCGATGCGCGGCACGAAGGGGAAGCTGGGCTCGGGCGCGGCGAGGTCGTCGGACTCGCCGATCAGCGAGCGCGCCTCGTCGTCGACGGCCTGGACGAGCCGCCGGGGCGGGTCGTACGTCCAGCTCGCCGAGTGCGGCTCACCCGCGACCCGGTAGACCAGCAGCACCTCCCAGGTGCCGTCGTCGCGGCGCCAGGAGTCCCACTGGACGGTGTCCTTCTCGGCGCCGCGCAGCAGCAGCCGCTCCTGCACCGCCTCGCCCAGCGGGGGACCGGAGTTCTCGCCGGGGCGGCGGACAGGGGTCTTGCGGGCGCGCTCGGCCATGAACGCGCGCTCGGCGAGGACGGGGCCCTCGAAGCGGCGTACGCGGTCCACGGGGATGCCGGCCATCTGCGCGACCTCTTCCGCGGTCGCGCCCGCTCTTATACGCGCCTGGATGTCGCGGGGGCGGAGATGGCTCTCCACCTCGATCTCGATCTGGCCGAGGCGGGGACGGTCGCCGCGCACGGCGGCCCGGAGCCGCTCATCGATCGGAAGCGTGTACTCCGTGCTGTCCGCAGCCTTCAGCACCAGCCGTGTGCCGTCATTCGAGACGGCCACGACACGCAGTTCCGGCATGGGGACCTCCCGGGTGGTGCCTGCCGACGTCACGTGCGTCGCTGCTTCCGCTAGTCGAGTGTGGCCTGCCCGGGTGCAGCCTGCCACAACCTTGCCTCTTTGCCCGGCGTGTCGGGCGCGGGCCCCGGATCGCCGTTATGGCACGGTTACCTATTCGCAACGATAAGTGACCAACTGCGTCACCCTGCGCAACTAGCCCCCTCCCGGCGGTCCTTCACGGTTCCGGGCACCCTGACGGGAGACCGGGCCCAAGGCTCGCAAGAGTACTCCATTTGGGCCACCTGCGTGGATTGGCGCGCCGCGCAACGCATCCTCTACGACCCCAGGACCCTCCGCAAGTGGTCGTTCCGGAAGCGGCGTTCCGGGTCGAGCCGGTCCCGTAGCGCCGTGAATTCCCCGAAGCGCGGATACACCCGTGAGAGGTAATCGGCGTCGCGCGTGTGGATCTTCCCCCAGTGGGGCCGCCCCTCATGGGCGGTGAAGATGCGTTCGGCCGCGGTGAAATACCCCTGATAAGGGGTGCCTTTGAACATGTGGACGGCGATGTAGGCGCTGTCCCGGCCGGACGCGGTGGACAGCGCGATGTCGTCGGCCGGCGCGGTGCGCACCTCGACGGGGAAGCTGACCCGCAGCGGAGAGCGGTCGACCATCGCCTTCAGCTCCCGCAGCGTCTCCACCAGGGCCGCGCGCGGGACGGCGTACTCCATCTCCACGAAGCGCACCCGGCGCGGCGAGGTGAAGACCTTGTACGGGATGTCGGTGTACGTCCGCGCGGAGAGCGCCCTGCTGGAGATCCGCGCGATGGCCGGAATGCTCGCGGGCACCGCGCGGCCGACCCAGTTGGCCGCCTGGAAGACCCCGTTGGAGAGGAACTCGTCCTCGAACCAGCCCTTGAGCCGCGGCACCGGCCGCTCCGGGCCCGCGCTGCGGTTGTTGCGCTTGGTGTTGGTGTTGCCGGTGTGCGGGAACCAGTAGAACTCGAAATGTTCGTTCTCGGCGTGCAGCTGGTCGAACTCGGCGCAGACCCGGTCGAAGGGCATCGGCTCCTCGCGGGCCGTGAGCAGGAAGACCGGCTCCACGGCGAAGGTGATCGCGGTGACGATGCCGAGGGCACCGAGCCCGATCCGGGCGGCGGCGAAGACGTCCGGGTTCTCCTTCTCGGAGCAGGTGAGCACCGCACCGTCGGCGGTGACCAGCTCCAGGCCCCGGATCTGGGCGGCGATGGAGGCGGAGTCGCGGCCCGTGCCGTGGGTGCCCGTGCTGGTGGCCCCGGAGACCGTCTGCTCCATGATGTCGCCCATGTTGGTCAGCGACAGACCCTCCCGCGCGAGGGCCATGTTCAGCCGCTTGAGCGGGGTGCCGGCCTCCACCGTGACCGTACCGGCCGCGCGGTCGATGTGACGTATGCCCGTCAGCAGCTGAGGGCGGATCAGCAGGCCGTCGGTGGCGGCTATGGAGGTGAAGGAGTGGCCGGTGCCGACCGCCTTCACCGGCATGCCGTCCTCGGCGGCCCGGCGCACGGCGGCGGCCAGCTCGTCGACGGAGGCGGGCGAGGTCTCCCGCGCGGGACGGACGGAGACATTGCCGCCCCAGTTACGCCATGTGCCGTTCCCCGTGCTCGCTGTGCTGCCCAACGGAGCCTCCCCGACCCGGAGCCGGCCGCTCGAGCCGGCGGTACCCGAGGAAACCGACCGCGACCGCGACGGCCCCGGCCACCGCCGGAACCCCGTACCCGGCACGCGCCCCGGCCGCGTCGATCACCCAGCCGGCCGCGGAGGAGCCGAGCGCGACCCCGACCGCGAGCCCGGTGCTCACCCAGGTCATGCCCTCGGTGAGCTGCGCGCGTGGTACGTGCTCTTCGATGAGGGACATCGTCGTGATCATCGTCGGAGCGATGGACAGACCCGCAACGAACAGCGCCACGGCCAGAAACGGCAGGTTCCCGACCAGTAGGAGTGGGATCATACTCACGGCCATGGCGCAGACGCCCAGCAGCCAACGACGTTCCGGCGCTCCCGCGAAGTGCAGCAGCCCGAACACGGCGCCCGCCACACAGGAGCCCAGCGCGTACACGGCGAGCACCAGGCTCGCGGCAGCCTTGTGCCCCTCCTCCTCGGCGAACGCCACGGTGACCACGTCCACGGCACCGAAGATCGCCCCCGTCGCCACGAACGTCGCGACCAGCACCTGGAGGCCCGGGGCGCGCAGCGCCGTGCCGCCGCCGCCCTCGTGCTCGCGCGGGTGCGGCTCGGGCTCGGTGGCGCGCTGGGCGGTCAGCCAGAAGACACCGGCCGCCAGGAAGCAGGCCGCGAGCAGCGGGCCGGCCTCCGGGAACCAGGCAGTGGACAGCCCGATGGAGATGATCGGCCCGAAGACGAAGCACATCTCGTCCACCACGGACTCGAACGAGTACGCGGTGTGCAGCTTCGGGGTGCCCCGGTACAGGGCGGCCCAGCGGGCCCGGATCATCGAGCCGACGCTCGGCACGCAGCCGATGCCGACGCACGCGACGAACAGCACCCACTCCGGCCAGCCGTAGTGCGCCGCGCACAGCAGCACCGCCGCCGCGGTGAGCGAGACCAGCGTGGCGGGGCGCAGCACCCGCCGCTGCCCGTACTGGTCCACCAGGCGCGAGACCTGCGGGCCCGCCACGGCGGCGGCCAGCGCGATGGTCGCCGACAGCGCGCCGGCCAGCCCGTACCGCCCGGTGAGCTGGGAGACCATCGTCACCACGCCGATGCCCATCATGGACAGCGGCATCCGGCCGAGGAACCCCGCGGCGGAGAAGGCCCTGCTGCCGGGGGCGGCGAACAGGGCGCGATAGGGGCTGGGCAAGGGATCTCCGGAAGGTCTCGGTAAGGTGCGACCGCAGTCGATACAGCTTACGGGTTAGGTCACCCTAATACACCCGGAATTCCGCGTCGTGGCCGGTGACACCTCCCGCCCCCCGTCCCGGCCGTCAGTGCCGAGTGGCAGGATCGGGACATGCCTGACGTGCTCGATGCCAGCCCCTATGACGCCCTGCTCCTGCTCTCTTTCGGCGGTCCCGAAGGCCCGGACGACGTGGTCCCGTTCCTGGAGAACGTGACGCGCGGGCGCGGCATCCCCAAGGAACGCCTCAAGGAGGTCGGGCAGCACTACTTCCTCTTCGGCGGGGTCAGCCCCATCAACGAGCAGAACCGCGCCCTGCTGGACGCGCTGCGGGGGGACTTCGCCGACCACGGCCTGGACCTGCCGGTCTACTGGGGCAACCGCAACTGGGCGCCCTACCTCACCGACACCCTGCGCGAGATGGTCCGGGACGGCCGCCGCCGCATCCTCGTCCTGGCCACCAGCGCCTACGCCTCGTACTCGGGCTGCCGCCAGTACCGCGAGAACCTCGCGGACGCCCTCGCGACCCTGGAGCAGGAGGGGCTGGAGCTGCCGAGGATCGACAAACTGCGGCACTACTTCAACCACCCCGGTTTCGTCGAGCCCATGGTCGACGGGGTCGTGCGGTCCCTCGCCGACCTCCCCGAGGACGTCCGGGACGGCGCGCACATCGCCTTCTGTACCCACTCCATCCCCACCTCCGCCGCCGACACCTCCGGCCCCGTCGAGGACCACGGCGACGGCGGCGCGTACGTCCGGCAGCACCTGGACGTGGCCCAGGTGATCGCCGACGCCGTCCGCGAGCGCACCGGCGTCGACCGCCCCTGGCAGCTCGTCTACCAGTCCCGCTCCGGCGCCCCGCACATCCCCTGGCTGGAGCCCGACATCTGCGACCACCTCGAGGAGCGGCACGCGGCCGGGGCGCCGGCCGTGGTCATGGCCCCCATCGGCTTCGTCTCCGACCACATGGAGGTCATCTACGACCTCGACACCGAGGCCACCGCCAAGGCGGGGGAGCTGGGCCTGCCGGTGCGCCGCTCGGCTACCGTCGGCGCCGACCCGCGGTTCGCCGCCGCGATCCGTGAGCTGATCGTGGAGCGCGCGGTCGCCGAACGAGGGCAGGACGTCACGCCGTGCGCCCTGGGCGCGCTCGGCGCGAGCCACGACCTCTGCCCGGTGGGCTGCTGCCCGGCCCGCGCCCCGCGCCCCGCCGCCGCGGGCGCCGACAGCCCCTACGCATGAGGAGCGCCGTGACCGACCCCCTGCACACGGAACTGCTGGAGCTCGCCCAGGAGGCCGCCCGCCGCGCGGGCGAGCTGCTGCGGGACGGCCGCCCGGCCGACCTCGCGGTCGCCGCGACCAAGTCCAGCCCGATCGACGTCGTCACCGAGATGGACATCGCGGCCGAGAAGCTGATCACCACGCTGATCGCCGAGCGCCGCCCGGAGGACGGCTTCCTCGGTGAGGAGGGCGCCTCCACCGAGGGCAGCAGCGGCATCCGCTGGGTGATCGACCCGCTCGACGGCACGGTCAACTACCTGTACGGCCTGCCCACCTGGGCCGTCTCCATCGCCGCCGAGCAGGACGGCGAGACCGTGGCCGGGGCGGTGGCGGCCCCCATGCGCGGTGAGGCGTACCACGCGGTGCGCGGGCGCGGCGCCTGGGCGACCGGTGCCTGGGCGGGCGAGCGGCGGCTGACCTGCCGTCCCTCGCCGCCGCTGGACCAGGCCCTGGTGTCGACCGGCTTCAACTACGTCACCGAGGTCCGCACCCACCAGGCCGACGTGGCACAGCGGCTGATCCCCAGGCTCCGGGACATCCGGCGCGGCGGCTCGGCCGCGATCGACCTGTGCGACCTCGCCGCGGGGCGTCTGGACGGCTACTACGAGCGCGGGCTGCACCCCTGGGACCTGGCGGCCGGTGACCTGATCGCCCGCGAGGCGGGCGCCCTGACCGGCGGCCGCCCCGGAGACCGCCCGTCCTGGGACCTCGCGGTCGCGGCCACCCCGGGCGTCTTCGAGCCGCTCCAGCGGCTTCTGGAGGACTACGGCGCCTGGCACGACTGAGCGGATCGCGAGAACGCGAACGGGCCCCGGCGCTGGATTCGCCGGGGCCCGTTCCGGTGCGAGCCGATCAGACGCTGTACGCGCCGACCTCCACGCCGTGTTCGGCGGCGAGGCGGCGCAGGTCGTCGAGTTCGCCCTGTTCCACGTCGACGAGGAACTCGTCGCCGTCGTCGCGGGCCCGCGACAGGTCGGACTCGGTCGCCTTTATGCGCTGCAGAAGTCCTGCGGTGAATGCGTCCATGCTGCGCCCCCTCGTCCTGGGTCGGTGGGTCGGTGGCACGGGGGTGTGCCGTTCGGAAGGGATGATCACGTCCGGAGCGGATGCCCAGCGCCGCTCGGCCGGGCGGCGACGGTGCCGGACATCCACGCCCGCTCTGCGGAAGCGGACTGTTACGTACCGCATGGTGGCGCGGTACGTGCAGAGCGTGATCGCGGGATGTAAAACCCGTCCTCCCCAAGCTCTCTTCCGGGGAAACCTAACCGCGCGAGAAATTCTCGTATTCCCGCCCCGTTCGCCCGGACGTTCCCCGGTCCCGCACCCGTCGGCCACCGCCCGTTCCCCCGCCTTACAGCCGACTTACGGCCGAAAAGGGCAGGATGGAGGCAACACACCCACCCGTACCCCTGCCCGAGTGCGCCCTGGAGCGCTGTCCGATCAAGGGCGGGCCCTGAGGAAGGACAAGCGACGTGCGCGTACTCGTCGTCGAGGACGAGCAGCTGCTCGCCGATGCGGTGGCCACCGGACTGCGCCGGGAGGCCATGGCCGTCGACGTCGTGTACGACGGTGCGGCCGCCCTGGAGCGCATCGGCGTCAACGACTACGACGTGGTCGTCCTCGACCGCGACCTCCCGCTCGTGCACGGCGACGACGTCTGCCGCAGGATCGTCGAGCTCGGCATGCCCACGCGCGTGCTGATGCTCACGGCCTCCGGCGACGTCAGCGACCGTGTCGAGGGCCTGGAGATCGGCGCCGACGACTATCTGCCCAAGCCCTTCGCGTTCAGCGAGCTCATCGCCCGCGTGCGCGCCCTCGGGCGGCGTACGAGCGTGCCGCTGCCGCCCGTTCTGGAGCGTGCCGGGATCAAGCTCGACCCCAACCGCCGCGAGGTCTTCCGCGACGGCAAGGAGGTGCAGCTCGCGCCGAAGGAGTTCGCCGTCCTGGAGGTGCTCATGCGCAGCGAGGGCGCGGTCGTCTCCGCGGAGCAGCTGCTGGAGAAGGCCTGGGACGAGAACACGGACCCGTTCACCAACGTGGTGCGGGTGACCGTGATGACCCTGCGCCGCAAGCTGGGGGAGCCGCCGGTCATCGTGACCGTGCCCGGCTCCGGATACCGGATCTGATGACCGATGGCCGCCACACCCGCGCCCCCCACGGCGCCCCCCAAGCCCACCTGGGACCCGAGGAAGGGCGACCCGCCCTTCCCGTGGTTGCGTCCCACCATCCGCATACGCCTCACGCTGCTGTACGGCGGCATGTTCCTGATCGCCGGGATCCTGCTGCTGTCGATCATCTATCTGCTGGCCGCCCAGGCGCTCCATGACGGCGGCAGCGGCCAGTCCTTCCAGGTGACCGGCAGCAACATCGACATCACCAGCGAGACCTGTCCGCAGCTGGACAGCGCGACCACCAACGGCCAGCTGAACGACATGCTCAAGCAGTGCAACGCCGTCCAGCGGCAGCACGCGCTGGACGATCTGCTCAGCCGCTCCCTGGGGGCCCTGCTCGGTCTCGCGATCATCGCCTTCGCCTTCGGTTACGCCATGGCCGGCCGGGTCCTGTCGCCGCTGGGCCGGATCACCCGCACCGCCCGCGCGGTGGCCGGTTCGGATCTGTCCCGCCGGATCGAGCTGGACGGCCCGGACGACGAGCTGAAGGAGCTGGCCGACACCTTCGACGACATGCTGGAGCGGCTCCAGCGGGCGTTCACCGCCCAGCAGCGTTTCGTGGGCAACGCCTCGCACGAGCTGCGCACCCCGCTGGCGATCAACCGCACGCTCCTGGAGGTGCACCTCTCCGACCCCGGCGCGCCGGTGGAGCTCCAGCAGCTCGGCAAGACGCTGCTGTCCACCAACGAGCGCAGCGAACAGCTCGTGGAGGGCCTGCTGCTGCTCGCCCGCAGCGACAACCAGATCGTCGAGCGCAAGCCCGTGGACCTTGCCGAGGTCGCCACCCAGGCGATCGACCAGGTGCACGGCGAGGCGGAGGCCAAGGACGTGGAGATCCGCGGCGCACGCCGGCCGGCGGTCGTCCAGGGCAACGGCGTGCTGCTGGAGCGGATCGCGCTGAACCTGGTGCAGAACGCCGTGCGGTACAACGTGCCGGAGGAGGGCTGGGTCGAGGTCACCACCGACGTGGAGCACGGGCAGGCGGTCCTGGTGGTGTCGAACACGGGCCCGGTGGTACCGGCGTACGAGATCGACAATCTCTTCGAGCCGTTCCGGCGGCTGCGCACCGAGCGCACGGGCAGCGACAAGGGTGTCGGGCTCGGTCTGTCCATCGTGCGGTCGGTCGCCCGGGCGCACGGCGGCCACATTTACGCACAACCGCGCGAAGGGGGCGGGCTCGTGATGCGTGTCACCCTGCCGATCTGAGATGATGCCGCCGACACAACGGGGTGTTCGCTTTGGGCGGAATTTCCGGGGCGCCTCTCCGGTATCCCCATGTGTGATCGATCACAGGAGCGATTCCCCGGCCGCCCACTCTCCGTGATCATGCATCCCCGGGAAAGTCGGGAAAATCCCGGTTTTCAGGGGGCCTGATCACGGGAAGTACACGGTGAGGCGCCTTTGGAGTGCGGCATCCGGACCGTGTACGGTCCCCATCGCCATCCAAGCCGATCACTCATGAGGAGTTCGGTTGGGTGTCGATTGAGTAACAGACCTTGATGTGAGGCAAAATCTCCGCCTCAGGTCGGGCACAAGTCCGGCCTCTCACGCGTTACGTGCGCTGGAGACACCGCATACACCCAGAGGGGGAGAGCGACAATGGCAACCGACTACGACACACCACGCAAGACCGACGACGACGTCGACTCGGACAGCCTGGAAGAGCTGAAGGCCCGGCGGAACGACAAGTCGGCCTCGGCCGTGGACGTCGACGAGTTCGAGGCCGCCGAGGGCCTGGAACTGCCCGGAGCGGACCTCTCGAACGAGGAGCTGGCCGTCCGGGTCCTGCCGAAGCAGCAGGACGAGTTCACCTGCATGAGCTGCTTCCTGGTCCACCACCGCAGCCAGCTGGCCCGCGAGAAGAACGGCCAGCCGATCTGCCGCGACTGCGACTGAGGCGGGGTCGGCCGTGACTGGCTCGACCCCTCCGAGGAAGCGCCGCTTCTTCACGAGGGGAGCGGACCAAGGGCCCCAGGAGGGCCCGCAGCACGACACGCGTGACCAAGAGCGGGGCTCAACCGGTACCGGGGCGGCCTCGCTCGAAGCGGCAGCCGGCCGGGGTGACCTCCCGGCACCCCTGGAGGTCACCGCCCCCGTGGCGCACCGGCGGGCCGCCGTGATCCGGGAGAAGGCCCTGGAAGGCGCCCGCAAGGGCGGTGCCCGCGCCCGCGCGGGACTGGCGCATCTCGCGGACCGGATCATCGAGATCGCCCCGCGTGTGCCCGTACGCGACCTCGGGACGCTGCGCCGGCAGTTCCCCGGCCTCGGCCCCGAGGAGCTCGCGGACAAGCTCGTGGCGGGCGCCGCGAAGGCCACGGCGACGGTCGGGGCCGGAGTCGGCGCGGCGGCCATGATGCCCGTACCGCCCGCGATGCCGACGGAGCTGGCCGCCGAGATCACCGGCGTCGCCGCGATCGAGCTGAAGCTGATCGCCGAACTCCACGAGGTCTACGGCGTACGGCCGGCCGGCACCCTCGCCCAGCGCAGCACCGTGTACCTCAACTCCTGGTCGGAGGAGCGCGGCATCGAGGCCACCAAGCCCTCGACCGTGAGCGCGGCGCTGAACAGCCGCATGAAGCGCGAACTGCGCCAGCGGATCATGAAGCGCACGGTCCGCAACCTGCCGAACCTGATGCCGTTCCTGGTGGGAGCCGCCGTGGGCGCCGCCATGAACCGCAGAGACACCAGAAAGCTCGCCGCACGCATCCGGGGCGACCTGCGCAGGATCCAGGTGCCCTGGGACGCGCTGCCGGCCCTTCCCGCCCTGGAGCGCCCCGAGGACGCCCTCCCCGAGGACGCCCTCAAGGAACTCGGCGGCCACCGGGGGAAGGACGACGGGCACCAGGCCCCCTGAGCCCTCCGGGGGCGCCCCCGCCCGCGTGTTCCCCGTACCGCCGCTACGCGGCCTCCGCTGCGTCCTTCGCCGCCCGCAGTGCCTGCGCCAGCCGTTCCGGCTCGCGGGTCGACAGGAAGACGTAGGGGGTCGGATCCGCCGGGTCCGTGACGTCCACGCGGAGCGCGCCGGGGATGTACGCCCGCAGCAGCATGAAGCAGCGCGGGTCGGCCTTGTAGGAGCGCCAGGCGCGGGCCTCCTCGGCGTCCAGGATCTCCGCCTCGCCCAGCGCCGACACCGGGATCTTCGCCTCGCCCGCGATCAGATGGCCGCCCACGACCCGGATGCGCACCGAGCCGTACGAACTCGCCACGACGGCCGCCGCGGCGGTGCCGCCGGCCAGGCCGCCGAGCATCGGCAGCGTGCCGAACGGCAGCAGGATCAGCGCCAGGGAGACCCCCACCAGGAAGGAGATCAGCCACCAGGAGCGGGGGGCGGTGAGGCGTTCTTCGTACGGGGAGGCGGAGAGCTGCATGAATCCAAGCTTGGCACGGTGTCGGGCCAGGACTCACGCGCGGGTAAGGTCTGCGCCTGTGAGTGGTACTTCCGCAGCTCTTCAGCCCCCGGCCGACGCCGTGAAACCGGTGCGTCACCCCGACGCTCCCGCCCCCGGCGAGCTCCTCGGCGCGCACTACGGCCAGTGTTTCGGCTGTGGCGACGAGCAGCCCCACGGGCTGCACCTGGCGGCCCGCGCCGGCGAAGGCGTGTCGATCACCGCCGAGTTCACCGTGCGGCCCGCCCACCAGGGCGCCCCGGGACTCGCGCACGGCGGGGTCCTCGCCACCGCCCTGGACGAGGCGCTCGGCTCGCTCAACTGGCTGCTGCGCACGATCGCGGTGACCGGCAGGCTGGAGACCGACTTCGTCCGGCCCGTGCCGGTCGGCACCGTGCTGCACCTCGATGCCGAGGTGACGGCGGTGGCCGGACGGAAGATCTACTGCACCGCCACCGGACGAGTCGGCGGCCCCGACGGGCCGGTCGCGGTCCGCGCCGACGCCCTGTTCATCGAGGTCAAGGTCGACCACTTCGTGGACCACGGCCGCCCGGAGGAGATCCGGGCCGCCATGGAGGACCCCGACCAGGTCCGCCGCGTCCGCGCCTTCGAGGTGAACCCGTGAGCGGGCCCCGCCCCGGCGCACTCGAGGTGCTGATCCGGCGCGTCGATCCCGACGTACCGCTTCCGGCGTACGAGCACCCGGGGGACGCGGGAGCCGATCTGCGGACCACCGAGGCCCGCGAACTGGCTCCCGGTGAGCGGGCCGTACTGCCCACGGGGGTGTCTGTGGCGCTGCCCGAGGGGTACGCGGCCTTCGTGCACCCGCGATCCGGTCTTGCCGCCCGCTGCGGCGTCGCCCTGGTGAATGCCCCGGGGACGGTTGATGCCGGGTACCGTGGGGAGATCAAGGTGATCGTGGTGAATCTCGACCCGCGCGAGACCGTGCGGTTCGAGCGCTTCGACCGGATTGCCCAACTGGTCGTCCAGCAGGTCGAGAGGGTCCGCTTCGTGTCGGTCGCGGAGCTTCCCCCCTCGGCCCGGGCCGAGGGGGGCTTCGGGTCCACCGGCGGCCATGCCGCGGTGGAAGAAGGTAAGAGCGGCACAAGCGTTCAGGCCGCCACGGGCGGTACAGCGGGTGGGAATCGATACGCTTCGGTCGTATCCGACCGGGAAGGACAGTGACGTGTTCGGACGTCGCAAGAAGAAGGATGCCGCCGACGGTGCGGCCGGCGAGGCCGAGCAGGTCGTCGACGGTGTCGACGCTGAGGCGGGCGAGGAGGCCGGGCGGCTGAGGCTCGAGCCGGCGCCGAGGCCCGACGGGCCCTGGGACAGCAGCGAGGTCAGTGAGCCCGGTGAGGGCCGGGTCGACCTGGGCGGTCTGTTCGTGCCCGGGGTCGACGGCATGGAGCTGCGGGTGGAGGTCGCGGGTGACGCGATCGTCGCGGCCACCGTCGTGCTGCGGGACAGCGCCATCCAGCTCCAGGGCTTCGCCGCGCCCAAGCGGGAGGGCATCTGGGGCGAGGTGCGCGAGGAGATCGCGTCCGGCATCACCCAGCAGGGCGGCATCATCGACGAGGTCGAGGGCCCGCTGGGCTGGGAGCTGCGGGCCCAGGTGCCGGTGCAGCTGCCGGACGGCACCGGTGGCTTCCAGGTCGTGCGGTTCGTCGGCGTGGACGGCCCCCGCTGGTTCCTGCGCGGGGTGATCTCGGGCCAGGGCGCGGTGCAGCCGGGGGCCGCCGGGCTCCTCGAGCAGATCTTCCGGGACACGGTCGTGGTGCGCGGTGAGGGCCCGATGGCCCCGCGCGACCCGATCGTCCTGAAGCTGCCGAACGACGCGCAGATGGTGCCGGAGAACGTGCAGCAGGAGGAGGGCGGCTCCCGCTTCGCCGGCGGTATGGGCCAGCTCCAGCGCGGACCGGAGATCACCGAGGTCCGCTAGCCGACCGGTCGAAGGGCCGCACCCCGTCAGGGGGTGCGGCCGTTTTCCGTGCGCGCCCTTTGACGTCAGGGGGTGCGGCCCTTTTCCGTGCGCGCCCCTCATGACCAACACCCAGGCGCTCACCGAGCGCACCCGCCCGTCCGGCAGCAACGACCTCTTCGTCGCCCGGGAGCCCCTCACCCACGGGGACGACCCGGCCCGAGGCGTTGATCGACCGGGCGCCGGCCGGGGATACTGGCGCCCGGTCCACGGGGGAGGGCGGTCAGGATGAGTCAGGTGGTCACCGAGACCATGGTGCGCGTCGAGGACGTGCACAAGTCGTACGGCACCGGAGCCGCCGCCGTCCACGCGCTGCGCGGTGTCTCCTTCGACGTCCCACGCGGTGAACTGGTCGCCCTCAAGGGCCGCTCCGGATCCGGCAAGACCACACTCCTGAACATCGTCGGCGGCCTCGACACCCCCGACCGGGGGCGGGTCCACGTCGACGGACGCGACCTCGCCGGCCTCGACGAGAACGGGCTGCTCGCCCTGCGCCGGGACCACGTCGGCTTCGTCTTCCAGTCCTTCGGCCTCATCCCCGTCCTCACCGCCGCCGAGAACGTCGGCGTCCCGCTGCGGCTGCGCCGCGCCGACCCGCGCGAGCGCGAGGAGCGCGTCGGACTGCTGCTGTCCCTCGTCGGCCTCGCCGACCACGCCGCCCAGCGGCCCGGCGAACTCTCCGGCGGCCAGCAGCAGCGGGTCGCCATCGCCCGCGCCCTCGCCAACAGCCCCTCCCTCCTCATCGCCGACGAGCCGACCGGCCAGCTCGACGCGGAGACCGGGCACGCCGTGATGGAACTGCTGCGCGCGGTCGTCCGCAGCGAGCAGGTCACCGTGCTCGTCGCCACCCACGACACCACCCTCCTCGACCTCGCCGACCGCGTCCTGGAGCTGAGCGACGGCGAGATCACCGAGCACTGACCCCTGCCGGGGCCCCCCGCCCGGCAGGGCGTGACGGGGGAAGACAATGAGTCCATGGGACGCGGCAACCTTCGGATCCACCTCGGTGCGGCACCGGGCGTCGGCAAGACGTACGCGATGCTCTCCGAGGCGCACCGCCGTGCCGGACGCGGCACCGACTGCGTGGTCGCCTTCGCCGAACCGCACGGCAGGCCCCGCACCGAGGCGCTGCTGCACGGACTGGAGCGGATCCCGCACCGGGACGTCGAGCACCGCGGGGCCGTCCTGACGGAGATGGACCTCGACGCCGTCCTCGCCCGCCGCCCCCGGGTGGCCCTCGTCGACGAACTCGCCCACACCAACGCCCCCGGCTCGCGCAACGCCAAGCGCTGGCAGGACGTGGAGGAGCTGCTCACGGCCGGGATCGACGTCCTGGCCACGGTCAACATCCAGCACCTGGAGTCGCTGGGCGACGTCGTGGAGTCGATCACCGGCGTACGGGAGCGGGAGACCGTACCGGACGAGGTGGTGCGGCGGGCGGACCAGGTCGAGCTGGTCGACATGACGCCCGAGGCGCTGCGCCGCCGCATGGCGCACGGCAACATCTACCAGCCGGACAAGGTCGACGCCGCCCTGTCCAACTACTTCCGCCCCGGCAACCTCACCGCGCTGAGGGAGCTGGCGCTGCTGTGGGTGGCCGACCGGGTCGACGCCCACCTCCAGCGCTACCGCAGCGAGCACGAGGTCTCGGCGATATGGGGCTCCCGCGAGCGGATCGTCGTCGGCCTGACCGGCGGCCCCGAGGGCCGCACCCTGCTCCGGCGGGCCGCGCGGCTGGCGGAGAAGGGCGCCGGCGGCGAGCTGCTCGCCGTCTACATCTCCCGCAGCGACGGGCTCACCGCGGCATCGCCCGGGGAACTGGTCGAGCAGCGCACCCTGGTGGAGGACCTCGGCGGCACCTTCCACCACGTCGTCGGCGACGACATCCCGGCCGACCTGCTCGCCTTCGCGCGCGGGGCCAACGCCACCCAGATCGTGCTCGGCTCCTCGCGCCGCCCGGCCTGGCAGTACGTCTTCGGGCCCGGCGTCGGCGCGACCGTCGCCCGGGACTCGGGACCCGACCTGGACGTGCACATCGTCACCCACGAGGAGGTCGCCAAGGGCCGCGGGCTGCCCGGCGCCCGCGGCGCGCGGCTCGGGCGCTCCCGGCTGGCCTGGGGCTGGGCGGTCGGCGTGGCGGGGCCGGCGGCGGTGGCGGTGCTGCTCAGCGCCGTGGACCTGGGACTCGCCAACGACATGCTGCTGTTCCTGGCCCTGACGGTGGCGGCGGCCCTGCTCGGCGGGCTCTGGCCGGCCCTGGCCTCCGCGGCGGTCGGCTCACTGCTGCTGAACTACTTCTACACCCCGCCCCTGCACCGCTGGACCGTCTCCGACCCCAAGAACATCATCGCCATCATGATCTTCGTCGCGGTCGGCGCGGCGGTGGCGTCCGTGGTCGACCTCGCGGCCCGGCGCACCCACCAGGCGGCCCGGCTGCGCGCCGAGTCGGAGATCCTGTCCTTCCTCGCCGGCAACGTGCTGCGCGGCGAGACGGGCCTGGAGGACCTGCTGGAGCGGGTCCGGGAGACCTTCGGCATGGAGTCCGCCGCCCTCCTCGAACGCGCGGGCGACGTCGAGCCGTGGACCTGCGCCGGCCGGGCGGGGCGCGGTCGCCCGGTCGAACGGCCCGAGGACGCGGACGTGGAGGTGCCGGTCGGCGACCACATGGCGCTGGCGCTGACCGGCCGGGTGCCGCCCGCCGAGGACCGCAGGGTGCTGGCCGCCTTCGCCGCGCAGGCCGCCGTCGTCCTGGACCGCCGCCGGCTGCGTGAGCAGGCCGGCCGGGCCCACGCCCTCGCCGAGGGCAACCGCATCCGCACCGCCCTGCTGGCCGCCGTCAGCCACGACCTGCGCACCCCGCTGGCCGGGATCAAGGCCGCCGTCTCCTCGCTGCGCTCCGAGGACGTCGAGTGGTCGCCCGAGGACCGGGCCGAGCTGCTGGAGGGCATCGAGGACGGCGCCGACCGCCTGGACCACCTGGTGGGCAACCTGCTGGACATGTCCCGGCTGCACACCGGCACGGTCACCCCCCTGATCCGTGAGATCGACCTGGACGAGGTGGTGCCGATGGCGCTCGGCGGGGTGCCCGAGGGCAGCGTCGCCCTGGACGTCCCCGAGGCCCTGCCCATGGTCGCCGTCGACCCGGGGCTGCTGGAGCGGGCGATGGCCAACGTGATCGAGAACGCCGTCAAGTACAGTCCCCCCGGCCAGCCCGTACTGGTCGCCGCCAGCGCCCTCGCCGACCGGGTCGAGGTGCGGGTGGTGGACCGCGGTCCCGGCGTCCCCGACGAGGCCAAGGACCACATCTTCGAACCCTTCCAGCGGCACGGTGACGCCCCGCGCGGGGCCGGGGTCGGTCTCGGCCTGGCGGTCGCCCGGGGCTTCGCCGAGGCCATGGGCGGCACCCTGAACGCCGAGGACACCCCCGGTGGCGGCCTCACCATGGCGCTCACCCTGCGCGCCGCCGGGGCACCGGCGGTCGCGGAAGAAACCGCGGAACCCGAAAGGCAGCCCTCATGACCCGTGTCCTGGTGGTCGACGACGACCCGGCCATCGTGCGCGCCCTCGTGATCAACCTCAGGGCACGCTCGTACGAGGTCGACTCCGCCCACGACGGTGCCGGCGCCCTCCGTACGGCCGCCGCCCGCCATCCCGACGTCGTCGTCCTCGACCTCGGCCTGCCCGACATGGACGGAGTCGACGTGCTCAGGGAACTGCGGAGCTGGAGCCGGGTGCCGGTCCTGGTGCTGTCCGCCCGGCACGCCTCCGGCGAGAAGGTCCAGGCGCTGGACGCCGGTGCCGACGACTACGTCACCAAGCCCTTCGGCATGGACGAACTGCTGGCCCGGCTGCGGGCCGCCGTACGCCGCGCGGAGCCCGCCGGCGACGGGGGGGACGTGGTGGTGGAGACCGCCGGGTTCACCGTCGACCTGGCCGCGAAGAAGGTCAATCGCGGCGGCAGGGACGTACGGCTGACCCCCACCGAATGGCATCTGCTGGAGGTGCTGGTGCGGGCCGGCGGCCGGCTGGTGGCGCAGAAGCAGCTGCTGCGGGAGGTGTGGGGGCCGTCGTACGGCACGGAGACGAACTACCTGCGCGTGTACATGGCGCAGCTGCGGCGGAAGCTGGAGACGGATCCGTCACACCCGAAGCACCTGATCACGGAGCCGGGCATGGGGTACCGCTTCGAGAAGTGAAGGTCAGGAGCGCCCCGCGCGGGGTGGCCGGGAGAGGCCCGTTCGGAGCGGGGCGGCAGGGGGTACGTGACCGTCAGTGCACCCCGGTACGCTTCAGATATGAGTGCTGTTCCTCGATCCGAGAAGCCGGCAGGCCGGTTCCGGCGCATGCTCGACCGGCTCTCCTCGTCTCAGGAGGACCTGGAGTCCGAGGAGCTGCGTGAGGACGCCGAGACGGCCGGCTGTACGCGGATAGGCGACTGCCGTGACCGGCAGATCGTCACGGTTACTGGTACCTTGCGCACGGTCACGCTGCGGCCGCGCGCGGGGGTTCCGGCCCTGGAGGCCGAGCTGTTCGACGGCTCCGCCGCGCTCGACGTGGTGTGGCTCGGCAGGCGCTCCATCGTGGGGATAGAGCCGGGGCGCAAGCTGATCGCATCGGGCCGGATCTCGATGAGCCGGGGCCGCCGGGTGCTGTTCAATCCGAAATACGAACTGAGACCCCTCGGACGGGAGTAGCCGGTGACGTCACTCGACAAGCCGACAACCGAAGACACATCCGCGGACGACGCCCGGGCGGTGACCGAAGCCGCCCTCTTCGAGGCGTTCGGCGGGGTGCGGGGCATGGTCGAGACGGTGCTCCCCGGTCTGCTCTTCGTCAGCATCTACACGGTCAACAAGGACCTGCACATGTCGGCGATCGCGGCGCTCGCCGTGTCGCTGGTGATGGTCGTGGTCCGGCTGGCGCGCAGGGACACCGTCAAGCACGCCTTCAGCGGCGTCTTCGGCGTGGCCTTCGGTGTGGTCTTCGCGATGATGACCGGCAACGCCAAGGACTTCTACCTGCCGGGCATGCTGTACACGCTGGGCCTGGCCCTGGCGTACATCGTCACGGCGATGGCGGGCGTCCCGCTGATCGGTCTGATGCTGGGCCCCGTCTTCAAGGAGAACCTCTCCTGGCGCACCCGCAACCCCGGCCGGAAGAAGGCGTACACCAAGGCCAGCTGGGCGTGGGGGCTGATCCTGCTCGGCAAGAGCGCGATCCTGTTCCCGCTGTACTGGTGGGCGGACACGACCCAGCTGGGCTGGGTCCTGATCGCGTTGAAGATCCCGCCGTTCCTGCTGGCGGTGTATCTGACGTGGGTCTTCCTGGCGAAGGCGCCGCCGCCCATCGACGTGTTCGCCGAGATAGAGGCGGAGGAGGAACGCAAGGCCGCTGCCTCCGAGTAGGCGCGCCTCGCTCTCCGGGGGCTGTGCCCCCGGACCCCCTTCGGCCTGAACGGCCTCGTCCTCAAACGCCGGACGGGCTGGATCGGGGCGCCCAGAGTTTTCTGGGCGCCCCTCTTTTCACGACTCCTTGCGCACCGAGAGCAGGTCCTCCAACTGCTCCTCACGCGCCTGGGCGGCCACGAAGAGGAGTTCGTCGCCGGCCTCCAGGGAGTCCTCCCGGGTCGGCGTCAGGACGCGGGTGCCGCGGATGATGGTGACCAGCGTGGTGTCCTGCGGCCACTGGACGTCCCCGACCTGCGTGCCGGCCAGCGCCGACTCCTCCGGCAGGGTCAGCTCGACCAGGTTGGCGTCGCCGTGGCTGAAGCGCAGCAGCCGGACCAGGTCGCCGACGCTCACCGCCTCCTCCACCAGGGCCGACATCAGACGCGGGGTGGAGACGGCGACGTCCACGCCCCAGGACTCGTTGAACAGCCACTCGTTCTTCGGGTTGTTCACCCGGGCGACGACGCGCGGAACGCCGTACTCGGTCTTGGCGAGCAGCGAGACGACCAGGTTGACCTTGTCGTCGCCGGTCGCGGCGATGACGACGTTGCAGCGCTGGAGCGCCGCTTCGTCCAGGGAGGTGATCTCGCAGGCGTCGGCGAGCAGCCACTCCGCCTGCGGCACGCGCTCCACCGAGATGGCGGTCGGCGCCTTGTCGATCAGCAGGATCTCGTGGCCGTTCTCCAGCAGCTCGCCCGCGATCGAGCGGCCGACGGCGCCGGCTCCGGCAATGGCGACCCTCATCAGTGACCGCCCTCCTCTTCGGGACCCTTGGCGAACGCCGCCTCGACGCGGTCGATCTCGTCGGTGCGCATCATCACATGCACCAGGTCCCCCTCCTGCAGCACCGTCTGCGAGCTGGGCAGGATCGCCTCGCCGAGCCGGGTCAGGAAGGCCACGCGCACACCGGTCTCGTCCTGCAGCCTGCTGATCCTGTGCCCCACCCAGGCCGTGGAGGTGTGCACCTCGGCGAGCTGGACCCCGCCGGTGGGGTCGCGCCACAGCGGCTCGGCGCCCGAGGGGAGCAGCCGACGCAGCATCTGGTCGGCCGTCCAGCGCACGGTCGCCACCGTGGGGATGCCCAGGCGCTGGTAGACCTCCGCGCGGCGGGGGTCGTAGATGCGGGCGGCGACGTTCTCGATGCCGAACATCTCGCGGGCCACCCGCGCGGCGATGATGTTGGAGTTGTCGCCGCTGGAGACGGCGGCGAAGGCGCCCGCCTCCTCGATGCCCGCCTCGCGCAGGGTGTCCTGGTCGAAACCGACCCCGGTGACCCGGCGACCGCCGAACGAGGAGCCCAGCCGGCGGAAGGCGGTGGGGTCCTGGTCGATCACGGCGACCGTGTGTCCCTGTTCCTCCAGGGTCTGGGCCAGGTCGGAACCCACCCTTCCGCAGCCCATGATGACAATATGCATCGCGTCACACCGCGCTTCCTGCAGGCCGTTCGACCTTCATGACCTTCGTGCTCATGTCTCTCTTTCGGCTCGCCAGGCAAACATCGCGGCCTGAGTGCGGGCCGCCAGGCAACATCATGCCGGGGGATCGCGGTCCCGACGCCCTCCGGGGCCCGGTCGTCGTGTGCGCGTGCCGGGTCCGACGCATCCGCACCACCCGGGCACGACCGATGCCCGGAGCAAGGAGAGAGCCGGCCATGACTGCCGAGATCGACGTCCTCGTCCTGGGCGGCGCGGGCGTGGACACGATCGTGCACGTGCCCGAGCTGCCCGTGCCGCTCGCCGACAGCCACATGATCCAGCCGGGCATCGTCACCCGCGCGGGACAGAGCGGCGACTTCGTCGCCCTCGGCACCAACGCCCTCGGCCTGCGCACCCACCACCTCGACCTGATCGGCGACGACCACGAGGGCGACCTCGTCCGCGCCCTGCACCGCGACCACGGCATCGCGCTCACCGCCGTACCGCAGCCGTGCGGCACCAAGCGCGCCGTCAACCTGGTCGGTCCCGACGGCCGGAGGCTCTCCCTGTACGACGCGACCCGCTGGGCCGAGACGGACCGGCTGCCCGAGGAGACGGTGCGCGAGCTGGCCGCCGTCAGCCGGCACGCCCACGTCGTCATCACCCAGCCGTGCGCCGACGCCCTGCCCCTGCTGCGCGAGGCGGGCGTGACGATCTCGACCGACCTGCACGACTGGGACGGCGCCGATCCGTACCACGAGACGTTCGCCCTCGCCGCGGACCTCGTCTTCCTCTCCGCCGCCGCCCTGACCGACCCGGAGACCACCATGCGCCGGATCGCCGCGCGGGGCCGGGCCCGGATCGTCGTCGCCACCGCGGGCGCCGAGGGCGCGTACCTGCTGGCCGACGACGAGCTGACCCACGTCCCCGCGGCCGAGCCCCCGGCACCGGTCGTCGACTCCAACGGGGCCGGTGACGCCTTCGCGGCCGCCTTCCTGTACGGCCGGCTCGGCGGCGAAGGCGCCCTCCACTGCGCCCGGCTCGGGGCGGTGGCGGGGGCGTACGCCTGCACGGTGCCGTCGACACGGGTGGCCGCGATCGGACCGGAGGCCCTGCTCGCCGGAGTCGCCGGGCGGGTCCCCGGGGCGGTCAGCGGCGCGTGATACTGCGCACGCTCGCCAGCGTGAGGATCCCGAGGCCGACGAGGGCGGCCGCGGCGCCGATCAGTTCTGCGGTCGGGTGCATGGGAACCTCCACGGGGCGTGGCGACTACGGCCGGACTGGTCATATAGGCATGGAACTGCCCCGACCTGCCGAATCCCCGGTCCGGTCACCCGGTGATTTCACCCGGAGAGCAGAGGCCGTATGGAAGCCGTATGGATGTGGGGTGGTGGTTGGGCCGCCCCATGTCCGAAGGCTTACGATCCACTGCTGTGTCCAAATTGACCGACGTGCCCAAACGGATTCTGATCGGGCGCGCACTGCGCAGTGACCGACTGGGTGAAACGCTCCTGCCGAAGCGTGTCGCCCTGCCCGTCTTCGCCTCCGACCCGCTCTCCTCCGTGGCGTACGCCCCCGGTGAGGTGCTGCTGGTCCTGTCGATCGCGGGTCTGTCGGCGTACCACTTCAGCCCCTGGATCGCCGTCGCGGTCGTCGTGCTGATGTTCACCGTGGTCGCCTCCTACCGCCAGAACGTGCACGCGTACCCCAGTGGCGGCGGCGACTACGAGGTGGCCACCACCAACCTCGGCCCCAAGGCCGGACTGACCGTCGCCAGCGCCCTGCTCGTCGACTACGTCCTCACCGTCGCCGTGTCGATCTCCTCCGGGATCGAGAACCTGGGCTCGGCGGTCCCGTTCGTCGTCGAGAACAAGGTGGCCTGCGCGATCGGCGTGATCGTGCTGCTGACGCTGATGAACCTGCGCGGGGTGAAGGAGTCGGGCACGCTCTTCGCGATCCCCACCTACGTCTTCGTCGCGGGCGTCTTCACCATGATCGCCTGGGGCGCGTTCCGCGGGGTCGTGCTCGGCGACGACATGCGGGCGCCGACCGCGGACTACGAGATCAAACCCGAACACCCGGGCCTCGCCGGTTTCGCCCTGGTCTTCCTCCTCCTGCGCGCCTTCTCCTCCGGCTGCGCCGCGCTCACCGGTGTCGAGGCGATCTCCAACGGCGTACCGGCCTTCCGCAAGCCCAAGTCGCGCAACGCCGCGACCACGCTCGCCATGATGGGCCTACTCGCCGTCACCATGTTCTGCGGCATCATCGCGCTGGCCGCCGCCACCGACGTCCGCATGGCCGAGAACCCCGCCAAGGACCTGATCCACGACGGCGCCCCGCTCGGCGCGGGCTACGTCCAGGACCCGGTGATCTCCCAGGTCGCCGAGGCCGTCTTCGGCCACGGCAGCTTCCTGTTCATGATCCTCGCCGCCGCCACCGCGCTGGTGCTGTTCCTCGCCGCGAACACCGCCTACAACGGCTTCCCGCTGCTCGGCTCGATCCTCGCCCAGGACCGCTACCTCCCCCGCCAGCTGCACACGCGCGGCGACCGCCTCGCCTTCTCCAACGGCATCGTGCTGCTCGCCGGCGCCGCCGTGCTGCTGGTGTGGATCTACGGCGCCGACTCCACGCGGCTGATCCAGCTCTACATCGTCGGCGTGTTCGTGTCCTTCACGCTCAGCCAGATCGGCATGGTCCGCCACTGGAACCGGCTGCTGGCCACCGAGGGGGACCAGGCCAAGCGCCGCCACATGCTCCGCTCCCGCGCCATCAACACCTTCGGCGCCTTCTTCACCGGCCTGGTCCTGGTCGTCGTCCTCGTCACCAAGTTCACCCACGGCGCCTGGGTCGCGCTGCTCGGCATGTGCATCTTCTACGCGACGATGACGGCGATCCGCGGGCACTACGACCGTGTCGCCGAGGAGATCGCCGCCCCCGAGGTCCCGAACGACGACATGGTGCGGCCCTCCCGCGTCCACTCGGTCGTCCTGATCTCCAAGATCCACCGCCCCACGCTGCGCGCGCTCGCCTACGCCAGGCTGATGCGCTCCGACACCCTCGAGGCGCTCAGCGTCAACGTGGAACCGGCCGAGACCAAGGCGCTCCGCGAGGAGTGGGAACGGCGCGGCATCGACGTACCCCTCAAGGTGCTCGACTCCCCGTACCGCGAGGTCACCCGTCCGGTGATCGAGTACGTCAAGAGCCTGCGCAAGGAGTCCCCGCGCGACGTGGTCTCCGTGATCATCCCCGAGTACGTGGTCGGCCACTGGTACGAGCACCTGCTGCACAACCAGAGCGCGCTGCGGCTCAAGGGCCGGCTGCTGTTCACGCCGGGTGTGATGGTGACCTCGGTGCCGTACCAGCTCCAGTCCTCCGAGGCGGCCAGGAAGCGCGCCCGCAGGCGGCAGGAATGGGTCGCCCCCGGCTCGGTGCGCCGCGGTCCGGCGGAGCGGGCGAAGGACTCCTCCTCGCACACGTAGACTGGTGGGCTGTTGTCCCGGCCCGCACGGGCCTTCCCGCTCTCGATGTTGTGGAGTCACCCCGCCATGCAGGCAGAACCGAGGAAATCACTGGTGGGGGAGGAGTACGAGGTCGAGGTCGGCCCCGTCGCCCACGGCGGCCACTGCATCGCCCGCACCTCCGAGGGCCAGGTCCTCTTCGTCCGGCACGCGCTGCCCGGCGAACGGGTCGTCGCGCAGGTCACGGAGGGCGAGGAGGGGGCCCGCTTCCTCCGCGCGGACGCGGTGCGGGTGCTGGACGCCTCCAAGGACCGTATCGACGCCCCCTGCCCCTTCGCCGGCCCCGGCCGCTGCGGCGGCTGCGACTGGCAGCACGCCAAGCCGGGCGCCCAGCGGCGCCTGAAGGGCGAGGTCGTCGCCGAGCAGCTCCAGCGCCTGGCCGGGCTCACCCCGGAGGAGGCCGGCTGGGACGGCACGGTGATGCCGGCCGAGGGCGACAAGGTCCCGGCCGGCCAGGTCCCGGCGTGGCGCACGCGCGTGCAGTACGCCGTCACCGCCGACGGCCGCGCGGGACTGCGCCGGCACCGCTCGCACGAGGTCGAGCCGATCGACCACTGCATGATCGCCGCCGAGGGGGTCAGCGAGCTGGGCATCGAGAAGCGGGACTGGACGGGCATGGACTCCGTCGAGGCGATCGCGGCCACCGGTTCCCAGGACCGCCAGGTCGTCCTCACCCCCAAGCCCGGTGCCCGCCTGCCCCTGGTCGAACTCGACCGCCCGGTCTCGGTCATGCGCGTCGACGAGCGCTCCGGCCAGCTCCACCGTGTCCACGGCCGCCCCTTCGTCCGCGAACGCGCCGACGGCCGCACCCACCGCGTCGCCGGCGGCGGCTTCTGGCAGGTCCACCCGAAGGCCGCCGACACCCTCGTCACCGCCGTCATGCAGGGCCTGCTGCCCCGCAAGGGCGACATGGCCCTCGACCTCTACTGCGGCGTCGGCCTGTTCGCGGGCGCCCTGGCCGACCGGGTCGGCGAGGCGGGCGCGGTGCTCGGCATCGAGTCCGGCAAGCGCGCGGTGGAGGACGCCCGCCACAACCTCGCGGACTTCCCCCGCGTCCGGATCGAACAGGGCAAGGTCGAGTCGGTCCTGCCCCGCACGGGCATCACGGAGGTCGACCTGGTCGTCCTCGACCCCCCGCGCGCCGGCGCCGGCCGCAAGACGGTGGAACACCTGTCGTCCCTGGGCGCGCGTCGCATCGCGTACGTCGCCTGCGACCCGGCGGCGCTGGCACGGGACCTGGCGTACTTCCGGGACGGGGGGTACCGGGTGCGGACGCTGCGGGTGTTCGACCTGTTCCCGATGACGCATCACGTGGAGTGCGTGGCGATTCTTGAGCCTGCGGGCAAGGGGTCCTGACCTGCGCTTTTGCTGTCCGGGCGGGTTGCTCGACCTGTTCCCCTCCGTGCAGCGGTTCGAGCGGGCGGATCGGTCTCTACGCCTTGCCGACCTGCGGGTTCGTGAGCGAGGTGCCTGCATGGGCGACGGCTTCGGAGGGGTGTTCGGCGATTCTTGACGCTCGGACGACGCTCGATGCGGAAGCCTCCGCCGGCGCTGCGAGCGACCATCTTCGACCCCGCGTCACCAGGGAACGCGGGGTCGACCGCGCCACTTCGATACCGGTCAGGCATGCGCCCGTACCGACCACCGCGACGCCGGTAGCCGGTACGTGACATGTCGCCGTGGCATCGCCCGGGTCAGATGGCCAGCGCCACCAGGAAGCGGGAGACCATGTTGTACGCCGCGACCGTGGCGACCGCCTCCACCGTCTGGGCCTCGCCGAACAGACGCTTGAGGTGCTCGATGACGTCGGCGTCCACCTCGACCCGGCGTGTGGACTGGTCGGTGAGGGTGATCAGAGCCCGCTCCTCCTCGTTGAAGAGCGTGCTGTCCGCGTCCTCTTCCCGAAGGGTCTTGCTCTTCTCATCGGTCCCGCCCGCCTCCAGGTATGCGGGGTAGTGCACGCCCCATTCGAACTCCGCCCTGTTCAGGGCGGCCACCCGGAGCATGATCAGCTCGCGGTACTCCAGGCTGAGGTCGAACTCGGCGCGGACCCGGCCCAGCAGGCCGTTCCAGCCCGTGGCGAGCGGAACGCTCCGCAGCAGTACGCGGTCGATACCGATCAGCTCGCCGCCCGGGCGGCGGCCTCGCATGCCCGCGAGCAGTTCGGACGGGGGAGACGGAACATCGTCTTCCCGCCAGGGGGTGACTCGAACGGTGCTCACACTGTGCTCCTTGCGCAGAACGGGTATGTCAGACGGTGTCGTAGACCCGTACGTCCGGGTCGGTCGACAGCAGGGGTGCGAGTTCACCCACGACGTCCCGTGTGAAGAGTTCGCTGTCCAGGTAGGCGCGGGCGTCCGCCACCGACCGGAAGCCGTGGAGCACCTGGACGTCCTCGTCCCGGATCAGGAGTTCCTTGCTGGTGGCGCCGGAGACTCCGTCCAGGAACTGCTGCTTGTACTTCTCGTAGACGGCTGCCGCCGCGGGACGGTTGGCGGGGTCCACGGAAAGCGTGATTTCAAGATAGGCCACGGTTATGTCTGTCTTTCCAGTTCGACGAGTGCGCTGCGACGTACTCGCTGCACACCGCCAAGTTAGGCAGACGGAATGCCGTCCGGTAGGGGAGGATATTGAATCCCTCCATAAGCAATCTGTATGGGTCACCGTGAGGCGCCGAGTTGCTGCACAAGCAGCTTGAGGTCCGTGTGCAGGGCCGAGTCCGCGTTCCATACGGCCTCGAAGGAGATCTGCACCTCCCGGCCCGCGTTCAGCAGCGGGCGGTGCGGGACAGCCGGGGAAGTGAGCCGGGACTGGGGAAGCACGGCAGAGCCCAGACCGAGAGCGGCCCATTCCTCCAGGACCCGGTAGCTGGCCGCTTCCCCGGGATAGGTGTGCAGCGGTACCTCGTTTGCATGGAAGAGCTGGGTGGTGAACGTGGTCAGCCCGCAGGCTTCCGGCACGAGGATGAACTGTTGGTTCCCGGCCTCGGTGAGTTCCAGCGAGGTGCCGTCGTCGGCGGCCGTGCCGACGATGACGACGGGCTCGACATCGATGACCCGGTGCTCGAAGCGTGGCATCGCGGTCACGGCCGGGATCAGGATCAGGTCGAGCTGTCCGCCCTGCAGCCCGTCGCGCAGATCCTGCATGTTGGCCTCACGCAGGACGAGATCGCGGGGCGTGGGCAGGTCGCGGACGGCGGCGAAGGCGCGGCCCACCAGGTGCGGTCCGATGAGCGGGGAGACGCCCATACGGATCTTCTGGTCGTCCGGTTCGGTGAGCCGCCGGGCTTCCGCGGTGACGGCGTCCAGGGCGGTGACGGCGCGTTCGATGAGCGGCAGGATGCGGCTGCCGAAGGCGGTCCGGGTCACGCCGCGAGGGGAGCGGTCGAAGAGTTTGCCCCCGAGTCGTTCTTCCAGTTTCGCGATGCCGTTGGACAGGGCCGGCTGAGTGACTCCGTAAGCCCGCGCCGCCGCGCTGAAGGAACGGGTCTCGGCGACCGCCTGCGCGTAGCGGAGAGCTTCTACGTTCAGTCGTTCCGTCATAGCCATCGCTTATCGCCTCATTCGCTGGAGTCGCCTACCGCTGCGGCTCACCCCCGTTTACCGTGGGCCGCCGATGACCTGGTCATCATTCACCCTTATAACACTCATCCGCGTTCCCTCAGGAAGTGCACTGTGTCGGATCCCGCCGTCGCCATGGTCGTGACCGAGCCGGACGGGCCGTTGGTCACGTCCGCCGTCGACACTGCCCCGCTGGAAGGTCAGCAGGTCCGGATCTCCGTCCGGGCCAGTGGCGTGTGCCACGCCGACATCGGCACGGCCAGGGCCCCGAAGGCAGGCCCGGACGCCCCCGTGACTCCCGGACACGAGGTCGCCGGCGTCATCGCCGAGGTGGGCGGCCAGGTGCGCGGCTGGACGGTCGGCGAGCGGGTGGCCGTCGGCTGGTTCGGCGGAAGCTGCGGGCACTGCGCCTTCTGCCGTGACGGTGACGTCGTGCACTGCCGCGAGCGGAAGGTGCCCGGACTGTCCTACCCGGGCGGCTGGGCACAGAGCATCACCGTGCCGGCGGACGCGCCGGCGCGCGTCCCCGACGGCCTGGACCTCTTCGACGCGGCGGTCTTCGGCTGCGCGGGCGTGACCACCTTCAACGCCGTCCGCAAGGCCGGTACGCGGACCGGGGGCCGGGTCGCCGTGTTCGGACTGGGTGGGCTGGGGCACCTCGCCGTGCAGTTCGCGGCGAGGCTCGGGTACGAGACGGTTGCGGTCGCCCGCGGCGCCGACCGCGAGGAACCGGCCCGCGGACTCGGCGCCCGGCACTACGTCGACAGCACGCGCGAGGCCCCCGGTGCGGCCCTCGCGGCCCTCGGCGGCGCCGACCACATCATCTGCACCGCCTCCACCACTGAGGCGCTGGGCGAACTGGTCACCGGCCTGCGGCCGCACGGCCGGCTGACGCTGGTGGGCGTGGACGACGGCTCCCTGTGCCTCCCCGTGGGCCTGCTGGTCGGTCAGGGAGCGAGCGTGACCGGGCACCTGACCGGCAGCGCGCGGGAAACGGAGGAGGCCATGGCCTTCGCCGTCACCAACGGAGTCCGGCCCATGATCGAGCGAATGCCGCTGCGGGAGGCCGGCGCGGCCGTCGCACGCCTGCGCTCCGCATCCCCCCGGTTCCGTATCGTGCTGGACCCGTCCCAGGTGTCCTGACTGCCGGATCTCTCCCGTCCGCCCGTCGCGCAGGCAGCGTGCCGGGCGGTCCTCCACCGTCCCGAAGGGAACCCGCCATGCTCAGCAGCGGCACTCTTGACGTCATCGTGGTCGGCGCCGGCGCGGCCGGGCTGACCGCCGCGACCGTACTGCACGAGGCCGGGCGCAAGGTCCTGTGCCTGGAAGCACGGACACGGGTCGGTGGCCGGCTGCTCAGCGAGCCCGTCGACGGCGGCACTCTGGACCTGGGGGCCACCTGGTTCTGGCCGGGGGAGCGGCGGGTCGCCGCGCTGGCCGTCCGGACCGGGGCCGAGATCTTCGACCAGCACCTGGCAGGGGACGCCGTCCTGCACGACCGGTCGGGGGCCCACCGGTATCCCGGCAACATGATCGACGTTCCGTCCCACCGTTTCGCGGCCGGGGCGCAGCGTCTCGCCTCGGCACTCGCGACCAGCCTGCCCTCGGACGCCGTACTGCTGGACGCGCCCGTCACCGCGATCCGGCCCGCCGGTGCGGACGGGGTCGACGTCCACCTCCCGGAGCGGGCCTTCCGCGCCGCGCAGGTCGTCCTGGCCGTACCACCCGCGCTGGCGCTGGAGCGCATCGACTTCGCCGGCGCGCTGCCCGACGACCTCGTCCGCCTGGCCCGCTCCACTCCCGTGTGGATGGGGGCCGTCGCCAAGGTCGTCGCGCGCTACTCCACCGCCTTCTGGCGCGTGGACGGGCTGGCCGGCGCGGCCTTCAGCAGGATCGGTCCGCTCCAGGAGATCCACGACATGTCCGGCGCCGACGGACGTCCCGCGGCGCTGTTCGGCTTCGCACACGCCCGGACCGTCCGGCCGGGCTTCGAGGACGCGGTGTCCGCACAACTCGGCGCGTGCTTCGGGCCCGCCGCGGCCTCGCCCGAGGCCGTGTATGTACAGGATTGGAGCCGCGAGACCTGGACGGCCCCGCGTTCCGTGCACGCCCTCAGCGACTACTCCGTCTTCGGCCACGACCTCTACCAGCGGCCGTCCCTCGACGGCCGGCTGCACTGGGCCTCGACCGAGACGGCCACCGACCACGCCGGGCACATCGAGGGCGCTCTGCACTCCGGCGAGCGCGCGGCCCGTGCCGTCCTGTCCGCGGCCGCCCACGGCCTCCCCCTGGGCTGACCCGGACAACACGCGGCCGGCGTCCGGACTCCGTTCCCTCGACGCGGGTACGTACCGGCGGCTCTCCCACGCGTTGGCGCCCGGGGCTTCGCGGTCTGCCAGTTCGCCCCGGTACGCCGCCGCTGGCGCCCGACCGGGCGCGGGACGTCCCTGCTGGCCGCCGGCGCCGCGCACGCCGTCCTCGCCAAGTTCCTGTACGCGGTCGAGCCGCCCGGCGCCGCCTTCGCGGCCGAAGACCTGCACACCGGCGCCCACGTCATGTACTACGGCGGTGACCTGGTCGAAGCCGCGCTCGCCGTAGTGCTGACCGCCTCCTGGTACCAGGTGACCGGCCGCGTCCGGGCCGCACGCGGCCGCCCGCGGACGCGGTGCCATCCGGACGCCGACGCTCGTGTCAGCGTGCGCGCACGAGGACCGCCCAGAAGGCGAGCACAGGCAGGACCAGGACGGCGGCGACGGCGTTCAGAACGCCGAAGCCGGCCCAGCCCATCAACGGCCCGGCGAGGCCGGCGCCCACGGCCGCGACGACGTTCATCGCGGTGTCCGTGGTGCCCTGTACGCCGGGCAGCAGGGCGACGGGCGTGGTCTCGCTGAGCATGGCCGAGCCTGCCACCAGGCTGAAGGACCAGCCCAGTCCCAGGAGGAACAGCCCTGCCATCATCATGCCGACCGAGTTGTGACCCATGCCCGACAGCGCGGCGGACACGAGGAAGACCGCCTGCCCGGCCACGATGGCCGGCATGTGACCGATCCGGTCGGAGAGTCGGCCGACGAGCGGGGAGAACGCGTACATGCCCAGCAGGTGGCCGCTTATGGTGACGCCGACGACGGTGAGCCCATGGCCGTGCTCGGACATGCTGACCGGGGTCATCGTCATGACCGCCGCCATGACCGTGTGGGCCACGACGATGGTCACGAACGCGAAGGCCGCGTGCGGGGTGTGGCGAAGGTGCCGCAGGCCCGCGCGCACTGTCCCGTTCTGCGGATCATTCTTCTGCACGGCGCTCTCGGCTCGTGCCGTCGGGATGGTCGTGTCCTCTTCCACGGGTGCGTCGGCGTCGTGGTAGCGGCGGGACAGTGTGAGCGGGTCGGGACGCATCAGGCCCCACAGCAGAGCCGATGCCGCTGCCGTGCAGACGGTGGCCAGGACGAACGCCCCGGCCAGGCGCGGAAGGTGGAGGGCCGACGCCACGGCGGCACCGGGGCCGGCGAGGTTGGGTCCGATCACCGAGCCGATCGTCGTGGACCACAGCACGATGGACAGCGCGTGGGCCCGCCGGTGCGGCGTGGCCAGGTCCGCGGCGGCGTAGCGGCTCTGCTGGTTGGCGGCGCTGCCGACGCCGAAGAGCAGCATGCCCACGATCAGCAGAGGGATCGACCTGTTCACCGCTGAGGCGATGAGCAGGCCCCCGCCGGCTGCGGCGACGAGCCATCCTGCCCCGAGAGAGGCCCGGCGACCGCGCCGTTGGGCGAGGAGGGCGAGCGGTATGCCGACCAGGGCGGCGCCCGCTGTGGTCGCCGTGCGCGCCAGTCCGGCGTACGCCTCACTCTGGGCCACGGACTCCGCGAGCAGGGGGCCGACCGACACCGAGACGCCCACCCCGACCCCGCCGACGATCTGTGCCGCGGACAGGACCCGGACCGTGCGCTTCTGCACCGCGCGCACTCCGTCCTGCTCCTGCCACGGTGTCGGGGCTGTGTCCTGTGGCGTACTCACGTGTCGGCGCTCCTTGGCGGGTCGGCTGAGTGGGGTGTCGAGAAGGAGAAGGGCGTGCGGGGTGGACGGGCCGGGTTCAGAGGTCGTGCCGGGAGGGTTCGGAACGGGATTTCGGCCGGGGCCGTCCCGGCGTGCCAGCAGGACGACGGCGGTGAGCGCGGCGGCCGCGGCCAGGACGAGTAGGAGGACGCGGTCCGGTACGGCGCTGCCGAGGCGTGCGAGGTGTTCTTCCAGCCCTGCCTGGGTCTCGACGCCGACCGGGGAGGGGAGGGCCGCCGTGCCGTCGAACAGCAGGAAGACCACGCCGAGCAGGATGAAGAGGATGCCGCCGACGAGGGAGGTGGTGTGCCAGGAGAAGCGTCCCAGCCGCAGGGTGCGGCCTCGTAGCCAGCGTTTGTGTCCGAGGTCGAAGCGGTCCCAGAGCAGGGCCAGGGCGAACAGGGGGACCGCCATGCCGAGTGCGTAGACCGCGAGCAGCAGGCCCCCGTGGGCGGGCCGGCCGCCGAGGGCGGCGAGGGTGAGGATGGAGCCGAGGATGGGGCCGGCGCAGAAGCCCGCCAGGCCGTAGACGGTGCCGAGGGCGAAGACGGAGACGGCCGATCCGGAACGGCGGGCGCCCGCGGCTTCCTGAAATCGGCGCACTCCGAATCCGATCCCGAGGATCTGTGCCGCTCCCAGCGCGATCACGGTCCAGCCGCCGATGGTGACCAGCAGGTCCCGGTGGCCGTAGAAGAGACGGCTGGCGAAGGAGCCGGCGACGCCGAGCGGCACCAGGGTGGTGCACAGACCGAGATAGAACAGGCCGGTGCGCAGCAGCAGCTTGGCCGGGCTGGTGAAGGAGTAGGCGAAGAAGGCCGGCAGCAGCAGCGCGCTGCAGGGGCTGAGCAGGGCCAGCAGGCCGCCGAGGAAGGCGGCCAGCAGGCTCGCGTCGCCGTTCACCGGGCGGCCTTCGCGGCTGCCTCGGCTGCCTCGATGGTCTGCTCGAACGTGTCGGCCGGCTGTGCGCCGAGGACGGGAACGTCGTTGACCAGGAAGGCGGGGGTGCTGGTCACGCCGAGGGAGTAGCCCTCGTTCTGGTCCCGTTGGATTGCCGTGTCCGCCGCGTCGGAGTCCATGTCCGCGCGCCACTGGGCGAGGTCGGTCACCCCGGCGGCCTCGGCCATGGCGGTCAGCTTGTCGGTGGAGAAGGCGCCGGTGTTCTTCTTGTGCGTCGTGCTGTACGCCTGGTCGTGGAACTCCCAGAACTTGCCCTGTCGGCCGGCCGCCCAGGCGGCACGGGCTGCCTGCTCGGATTCCTCGCCGAAGATCGGGAAGTTGCGCCACTCGATGCGCAGCACTCCCTTGTCGACGTAGGAGCGGATCAGCTCCGGTTCGGTGTCGCGGGCGAACTTCCCGCAGTACGGGCACTGGAAGTCGGAGTACTCGATCATGACGACAGGGGCGTCGGCGTCCCCCACGGCCAGCGGGTCGTCGGTGTCCCGACGGGCCAGTGCGAGCAAGGCGCTCGTCTGGGCGTCGGGCGTACTGGTGTCGGCGACGGCGGAGTCCTGTGACGCGGTGCCGGACGGCCCGTCGTCGAGGGTGAGGGCGAGAACCGCTGTGACGACGGCTGCCAGCCCGGCAGCGATGGCGGCGAGTGTGCGGTTGCGCCGGCGGACGCGGGATGCGGCGGGGGAGGAAGAAGACGGCATGACGGGAGACAACCTCGTGCTCGGTGTGCGAGTGACGGACGGCGGTGGGCGCACAGCGCTGTGGCCGTGCGCCGGGCCGTGACCGAATGACGGCTGGTCGGCGCGTGGCGCGTGAGAACGCGCGAGCGTCCGGCCTAGATCCGCATCCGGTCGGGTACGGCCCGCCCCGTCGGCGGGGAGAGTCCCGACGTCACCACGTCTCGGCACACGTGGGCCGAGACCGTGTCGAGCCCGGTTGCAGCCACGGCGGCCGTCCGGGCCACCGGCTCCGTCGTCTCCAGGAGGCGTACGTCCGGCTGAGCGATGAGCGCTTTCCTGCACGGGGCCGGTGTGCTGGGTGCATCGCACTGGGAGGAGCCCGGCCGCACCGCATCGGTGGCATCGTCCGGTCCCTGGGCCGCCGTATCCGCCGAGGCGGTCACGGTCCCGGGAGTCGACAACCCGGCGCCGACGTCGAGAGCGCGTGTTCCGCATGCCCACGCACTCAGCACAACGAGCAGCGACAGCAGGACGAGGAGACCGCTCCGCGCTCGCGCGGAGCTCGTCACCGCGGTCACCGCACGGAGCCGGGGAAGAACTGACATCACCTCACGTCACGTCCGGAATGTGCAGGACCGGTCGCACCGCGCGTGTCACGCATAGGGGTGCAGGCACAGATAGCCGTCGATACGGCGCACATGGTCGGAGTCCGGGTCGGCGGGCAGTGCGTGCCCGAGGTGCTCGGCGCGGACCTCGCCGATCCACTGGTCGTGCTGGTACTCGTGGTTGACGAGAGCGGTCAGCAGATGCGTCGCGACGATGGTCATCTGGGTGGGCGCGCCGACCTTCCCGGCCGCGATGTCACCGATGCGGGCATGCACCCGCTCGGCGACGGTCTCCCGGAAGGCCGCGAGCCGCTCCACCGTGGGGAGGGCACCGCGGAACTTCTCCGGGTTGGCCGAGTCCATGAGTGCGTCCAGTTCCGGGTCCGGGCTGGGCTCGGCGGCCGTGAGATTGCGGATCATGAAGTGGGCGACGTGTGCCTGGTGCCCCAGGTGCCAGCCGATGGCGCTGAAGTCCTCGCGCGGTCGCCATATCACCTCGTCGGGCGCGAGGTCCCGCCACAGCTCGTCGGTGTACCGGCGGGCACGGTCGTACTCGCTCAACAGCGCCTGCAGTTCGTGCACGGCTCTCCTTCAGATGTCCGGTCCGGTCTGTGGGCCCAGGTCACGAGCGAGGGCTCCGCGCTCTTCGGACGGCGCGGCTGGTGGCGGCGGACCGCCGCCACTGTAGAGAGCCGCAGCACGAGCCGGTAGGAGACGAAGCCGAATGCCCTCATCACTGCTCTGTATGGCCCACGCCGGGCACGGCGCGGTGGAGCGGCTCCGCCGGCCCCGGCGAGCTGGGCTCTTGAACCGGCTGATCACCGGCCGAGTGCCGCTTCTGGCCCTTGGTGTAGAAGGTATAAGCGGCGAGTACCACCAGGACCCAGACGCCGGAGACGATCAGCGACACACGGGTGTCCGGGAGGATCGCGACGCAGGCGAGGACGACCGCGATGAACGCCAGGGCGAGGTAGTTGCTGTACGGGTAGAGCGGCATCCTGTACCGGATGCTGTCCACCTGACCGCTCTGGACCTTGATCTTGCGGAACCTGAGGTGGCTGATCACGATCGATCCCCAGGCGCAGATCAGGCCGAAGACGGTGACGGACGAGAAGACCGTGAAGACCTGATCGGGCATCAGCAGGTTGAGCAGCACACCGGCGGCCATCGTCACGAACACCGCCGTGACCGCCTTCGACGGAACGTTCCTGTCGTTGACGGTGCCGAGGAACTTCGGCGCGTTGCCCTGGAGCGAGAGGTTGTAGAAGGTGCGGCTGTTGGTGAAGACGGCCGAGTTCACGGCGGAGAGGACGGCGGTGACGACGACGACGTTCATGACCGTTGCCGCGGCCGGTACGCCGATCTTGGCGAAGACGGTGACGAAAGGGCTGCCCGAGCCGTTCAGCGAGGTCCAGGGGAAGACGGTGACCAGGACGGTGATGGCACCGACGTAAAAGATCATCAGTCGCCAGAAGGTCGCGTTGACGGCCTTCGGCATGGTCGTGGCGACGTCCTTGGTCTCACCTGCCGCGATGCCCAGGTTCTCCACGCCGCCGAAGGAGAAGGCGACCATGACGATGGCGAGGAACGCGCCGCTGACGCCGTTGGGGAAGAAGCCTCCGTGCTCGTGGAGATGGCCGAGGCCGATGGCGTGTCCCCCGTTGCCGACACCGAAGACGACCATGGCGAAGCCGAAGAGGATCAGCGCGATGATCGCCACCACTTTGATGATCGCGAACCAGAACTCCGCCTCACCGTAGAACTTCACCCCGACGACGTTGACGACGAACATCACGGTGACCGCCACCGCCGCCGTCGCCCAGATCGGCACAGCGGGGAACCAGTACTGAACGTAGCGTCCGAGGGCGTTGAGTTCGGCCGCGGTGGTGGCGAGGAGGAAGATGAACGCGTTCCACCCGTTCAGGAAGCCGGCGAACCGGTGGATGTAGCGGTTGGCGTAGGAGATGTAGGCCCCGGACACCGGTTCGGCCACCGACATCTCGCCCAGGGCCCGCATCACGAAATAGATCGCCACGGAGGCGACCACGTAGGTGATGATGATGGCGGGGCCGGCGGTGGCGACCGCCGATCCGGAACCGTAGAACAGGCCGGTTCCGATGGCACCGCCGATGGCGATCATCTGGATGTGCCGGCTCTTGAGGTCCCGTTTGAGGTCTTCTTTTTCGTAGTCCTTCGCGGCTCTTGCGGTCATGTCACTGCTCCCTGGACGAAGAGGGTGGTGCTCTGACGAAGGGACGTGCAGGTACGCGAAAGCCGCAGCGAGGGCGCTGCGGCGCGCGCCCGTGGCCGGCCACGGGCGCGTAAGGAACGCGGGTGCGCAGAGGCGGTGTCAGACGGTGGCGATGACCGCTTCGATCTCGACCGGGGCCCGCATCGGCAGGGCGGCGACTCCGACGGCGGAGCGGGCGTGCTTGCCCGCCTCACCCAACGCCTCGACGAACAAGTCGGAGGCACCATTGGCGACCAGGTGGTGTTCGGCGAACTCGGGAACGCCCGCGACGAACACGGTGATCTTCAGCAACCGGCGGATCTGGCCGAGGTCGCCCAGGGCGGCCTTGGCCTGGGCCAGGACGTTCGCCGCGCACCAGCGGGCGGCGAGCTGTCCGGTGGCGACGTCCAGGTTCCGTCCGAGCAGTCCGGTGGCGACCAGGGCACCGTCCCGAAGCGGGAGCTGACCGGAGGTGCGCAGCAGGTTGCCCGACCGGGTCCAGGGCAGGTAGTTGGCGACGGACCGGGCCGGCTCCGGCAGTGGCACGCCGAGTTCGGCCAGGCGGGTTTCGACGGCGGATGTCATGGGTGTCCTCCGGTAGGTGCCGTGCTTGTTGTCCGTGCGCTGTTCAGAGGTTCTCGACGGCCGTGAGCAGCCGGTCGATGGCCTCGTCGACCGTGGAGCGGGGACAGCCCAGGTTCACCCGCATGTAGCCGTGGCCCTCGACGCCGAACTTCTGGCCCTTGTCCAGCCACAGCCGTGCCTTGGTGAGCATGAACTTGTCGAGCGACGCGGCGTCCATCCCCAGTTCCCGGCAGTCCATCCACGCCAGGTAGAGGGAGTCGGCAGGCAGGACCCGCACCTTGGAGGTGGCGGAGTTGACCGACTGGGCGAAGTGGGCGTGGTTGCCGCGCAGGTAGGTGAGCATCTCCTCCAGCCACGGCTCGCCGTACGCGTAGGCGGCCTCGGCGGCGACCATGCCGAGCACGTTGACCAGCGGGAACATGTTGCGGTCGTACTGGCGGGCCAGTTCCGCCCGCAGCCGCGGGTCGGGAACGAAGACGTTGGCGCTCTGCAGTCCTGGCAGGTTGAACGTCTTGCTGGGGGCGGTGCAGGTGATGCTGTTGCGGGCGAACTCCTCGCCGAGCGAGGCGAACGGGATGTGCTTGCGGTTCGGGTTGATGACGAGGTCCTGGTGGATCTCGTCGGAGACGACCAGGACGCCGTGGCGGGCGCAGATCTCGCCCATGGTCCGCAGCTCGTCCTCGGTCCAGACATTCCCGGTGGGGTTGTGGGGATGGCTGAGGATGAACAGCTTGGTGTCGGGGCGGATGGCGGCCTCGAACGTCCGGGCGTCGAACCGGTAGCCGTCGTCGGTCCGCACGAGCGGCGCCAACGCGAGGTGGCGGCCGTTGAGCAGGACGTCGTCGTGGAAGTGGGCGTAGACCGGCGGCTGGATCAGGACCGAGTCACCCGGCGCGGAGAACGCCTGAACGGCCGTCTTGAGCGTGGTGATGATGCCGGCGGTCTGCATCACCCACTCATTGGGGACCTCCCAGCCGAACCGCCTGGCCTGCCAGCCGGTCACGGCGTCGACGTAACTGTCCGTCGCGCCGCCGGGGTATCCGAAGACACCGTGCTCCACGGCCTGGTGGAGGGCGTCGATGACGACCTGGGGAGCCTTGAAGTCGGTGTCGGCGACCCACATCGGCAGCGGGTCGGCCGCGACCTCGTCGGCGGTGAGGAACTGCTGGGCGGAGGCCCATTTCATCGAGTTGCTGTTCTTGCGGTCGATGACGGTGTCGAAGGCTGATCCGGTGGTTCCGGCGGGGGCGGCCTGTCGTATCCGGTCGGCGCAGAGGGGGTCGGTTGCCATGGCTGGATGCTAGTCATGACAGCGAGCAAAGTGTTCGTGAACTTTGCCAGGTAGCTGCGTTCGCGAGCTAGAATCTCGCGCATGGACGTGACAGACCGCAAAATACTTGCCCTTCTCCAAGCTGAGGGGCGGATGACGCTCACTGATCTGGCCGATAAGGTCCGGCTCAGCGTCTCCCGGTGCCAGCGACGTGTCCGCGAGCTGGAGGCGGCCGGAGTCATCCGCGGCTACCGCGCGGTCGTCGATGCCGCGGCTGTGGGATTCGGGTTCGAGGTCCTGGTCTTCGCCACGCTCAGTCGCCCCGACGCGGTCACCGAATTCGACCTGGCACTCGCTGACGTCCCCGAGGTGATCGAGGCCCAGCGTCTTTTCGGCGAACCGGACTACTTGATCCGCGTGGTCACGGCCGACCTGCCGTCGTACCAGCAGCTCTACGAGTCCGTGCTCATCCACTTGCCGGGGGTGCGCAGCCTCAACTCGACCATCGTGATGAAACACGCGGTCCACCCACGGCCCCTGCCCGAGCGACCCTCGCGGGAGGGCGGGGCGCCACCTGTTCACCGCGCATGAGCACGATCCGTTCAGCCAGGTCAGTACACCCCCGCACCATGACGAGGCGGCTGCGGACGTAACCTGCGGCCCATGAGTGACGCCACCCGGGACATCCCCGCCACCCCACGCGAAGCCTTCGACCTGCTCACCACCGGCAACCTGCGTTTCGCCGCCGGTGCACCCCGCCACCCCAACCAGGACGCCGCCCGCCGCGCCGGCACGGCGGTCGCCCAGCACCCCTACGCCGTGGTGCTCGGATGCTCCGACTCCCGGTTGGCCGCGGAGATCATCTTCGACCAGGGGCTGGGGGACCTGTTCGTCGTGCGCACCGCCGGCCACGCCGTGGGGGCGGAGGTCCTCGGCAGCATCGAGTACGGGGTGAGCGTGCTGGGCTGTCCGCTCGTCGTGGTCCTCGGGCACGACTCCTGCGGCGCCGTCGCGGCGACCCGGGCCGCCGTGCAGGACGGTACGACCGCACGCGGGTACCTGCGGGATGTCATGGAGCGGGTGACTCCCAGTGTGCTGGCCGCCCAGGCCGCCGGCGTGAGCGAGGACGACGGCTTCATCGCCACGCACGTCCGCCACACCGTCGACCTGCTCATGGACCGCTCACAGGAACTGGCAGACCGGGTCGCCTCCGGACGTACCGCGGTCGTCGGCCTGACCTACCGCCTGGCCGAGGGCAGTGTCCGGACGGTCGCCTCCCGGGGTCTGGACCTGCCGCCGGACGGGACCGCAGCGCCCGCGGTCGCATCGACATCCACCGTCCGATGACCACGCCCCCGCCCGCCGAACCCGACCTGACCGTCGACGGCACCGGCCTGCTCTGCGTCACCCTCCTGCTCCGCCTGCGCGATCGGATCGCCGACGCGCCGCCGGGCACCGTCGTCCACGTCATCGCCACCGACCCCGCGGCACCGCTCGACCTGCCCGCCTGGTGCCACATGACCGGCCACACCTACCTCGGTCCCGTCCCCGGCGAACGACCGGTGTACGCCCTGAGGCTCACCGCCGGCGCGCGCGCCACCAGCCCCGACGCTCCCTGGCACCCGCTCCGGCGCCGGCAGGAGCGGCCCCGGAGCCGGTGACGCATCTCCGTCGGCCGGCCGTTTCGGGCGGACCGCGGACGCGGAACGTCACGGCGTCCGGAAACCCCGGAAGGTGACCGGCCTGCGGGTCTTGAAGCCGAGCCGTTCATACAGGGTGACCGCACCGGTGTTCGCCTCGGCCACATGCAGGAAGGGACGATCACCGCGCGCCACGATGCGCTCGGTGAGAGCGCGGACGAGGCGGGCGGCATGGCCCTGCCCGCGCGCCCCGGGAGCGGTGCAGACGGCGCTGATCTCGGTCCAGCCCGGAGGACGCAGGCGTTCACCGGCCATCGCCACCAGGGTGCCGTCGACCCGGACACCCAGGTAGGTGCCGAGTTCATGGGTACGGGGCCAGAACGGCCCCGGCTCGGTCCGCGCGGCGAGATCCAGCATCTCGGGCACGCTGTCCGCGCCCAGCTCGACCACATCGGTGTCGGACTCGGAGCCCGGTCGGCCGGGGCGGCCGTCACCGTCACCGGGCCAGATCATCTGACGGCCCTCAAGGCTGAAGACCGGCTCCCAACTCGACGGCGGAACGGCCGGACAGCTGAACATGTCGGCGAAGGCGCCCGGACCGAGCAGCCGGGCCAGGTCGCTCCAGTCCTCCGCGTCCGGGTCGGCGGACACGGAGGAGAAGGTCGCCACTTCGGTGAGATAGGTGGCGGCCCGGCCGAGCCTTCGGGCGAGATGCGCGTGCCGGCCGCCGAGCGACTGACCTACCGGGTCGTCGAGTACCGGGTCGTCGTCGTTCCTCGTCATGCTGTTCCTCTTCCGTTTCGCACGATTCCGTCGAGGACCGTCCGGATGCGTGACAAGCGCACGTCACCCAAGAGGCAGTGAGGGTGTGATCTCAAGTATGCAGAGGCGGGGGGCGCCGCGTGTCAGTGGTCGGTCTCCAGGTGGAGTTTGAGGAGGTCGACGCCGTAGTCTCCCCCGTTGGGCGTGCGGATGATGGTGTGGATGTGCTGCTGGGTGGGGGTTCCACCGCCCATGCCGCCACCGCCCGGGCCGCCGCTGGGCATGCCGGTGGGCTGCCCGCTCGGCATGCCGGACGCCTGGCCGCTGGGGGCACCACCGCCCATCTGGGCGTTCTCGCCGTAGGCCAGCGGGGACTGGGCGTCGTACTCGATGAGTACGACGGGGCTGTGCACCCGGTAGTAGAACGCGGAGGAGTCCTTGGTCGCGCCGATCCAGTAGAAATACGTGTCGTCGAGGTGGTCCTCCACCTCCTTCATCTTCACCGCGGCGTGACCGTCGTCCATGTAGCCGACGTAGACGCCGACCAGGTCGAGCAGCTTCTGGCGCTGGGCGGAGGTGAACTCCCTGGCGGCGAGGCCCCGGTACGCCAGTTCCAGGTTGTCCTGGCCGGCCCCGGCCACCATGTCGGTGCCGGCCTTCTCGTCGGCGGAGATCACCTTCTTGCGCTGCGCCGAGGTCAAGGACCGCAGCAGCGCCAGACCGGCCTTGGTCTCCGGCTTGAAAAGGGTGATCTTCTCACCGTTGTACGTGGCCGAGGTCGGTTCCGAGCCCATGAAGGTGGGGGACATGACGACCTGGTCGCCCAGGACGAAGTAGTTGATGGCCACGTGGTGGCCCTCGTACTGGAAGCCCCAGGGCTTGGTCGTCGACGGGGTGCCCATGAAGGTGAAGTAGTAGTGCCCCTCGGTCAGCGTCTCCCTGCCGCCGCCGCTGTAGTCGCCCAGGAACGCGTTGAGCTTCATGATGTTGCGCGTCTGGGTCAGCCCGTCGGCCGACAGGGCCTTGCCGAGCAGCACGTAGCCGAGGTCGCGCTGCTTGTCGGTCAGGTCGCCCATGCGGGCGCCCTCGCGCTCGTAGCCGTCGACGTTGCTCCAGGCCAGCCACTCGTCGTCGTCCACGTCGAACACGGACGCCCGGCGTACCTTGGCGCTGAGCCCGTCCAGGAACGCCTGGGCGGCCTTCACCACGGCGTCCGTCGAGACACCGGTGGAGTGGATCGAGAACAGGTCGTCGACGACCTTCCCGTCAGTGGTGACCCCCTTGAAGTCGGCGTACTTCACCTCGGTGGCGCCGGGACCCATGCCTCCGGCGCCACCGGGCCCACCGGACGGCATCCCGTTCCGGGTGCTGCTGGACGCGGAGCCGGTGGTGTCGGACGATCCGGCGGAACAGCCGGTCATGGTCGCCACGGCTGCGGCACCGCCGAGCAGCAGGGAGCGGTTCATGAACCAGCGGCGGGTGCGCTCGGTGGCGGGGGTACGGGGTCGGTGTGCTTGCATGGGTGTGACACTCGCCGAAGCTTCTTATTTCTTCGTAAGCTGTTCCTGTCAAGGGCCTGTGAGATCGCGGCAGGCGGCAGGTGGCGGCTCCCGCGACATGAGCCGTTCTCCGCCCCGCGTCGTTGCCGCGCGGGTCAGGACGATCACGCCGCGGGACTGAGGCTCTGCACAACGGGAACCCGCGCCGCGCGCCGGACACGGCATCACCTCGCTCGCCGCCTACGGCCGGATCGACATGATCGAAGGACCTCGGTCGAGGGAGTGCCGATCAAGCGCTTTCCCTACCAGGGAGACAGCCTCGCCTGGTGCCACAGCGAGCAGTACCAGGCGGTGCTTCACTTCCGCGAGTCCTCATCGTGGAAGACGCCGACGCGTAGACGCAACGCTGCGACGGAGGGAGGACGGCCCCGCCCCGGCGGCCGTCCTCGGCGAGGGCGTGCAGGGGCAGACTGTCTGGTGCGGTCATCGTGCTGATCTCCTTCGAGCTTCGACATCTCGAAGATCAGCCGGTGGCCGTTCATCTATGCGGGCACCACCCCGATGCCGGAGCAAACCCCCGGATCAGGTCGAACCCGTAAACCACTTCCCTGGACGCAACCGAAAGCGCCTCTGACCTGGCCTTTCTGCGACGCGCTCAGGTCGACATCTTTCCGATGACGCATCACGTGGAGTGCGTGGCGATCCTGGAGCCGGCTGGCAAGGGTGCCTGACCCGCTGTTTCTCTGATTCCTCGGGCTGCGGGCGGGTCGGGCCGACTTTCCTCGGTCGGCCCGACGGGCGGAACGGTCACCTGCCCCGGGCGTGTGAGGGCGCTGCCGGCTCGCGTGTCCATCTGTACGGGAGGCGGGCGGCGGACGCCGGTGGTCCCGCGCCGGAGCGGCTCCGGTCCGTTTCGAGGGCCGGAGCCGCCCCTGCCCTCACGGGCGGGTCAGTTGGCGTCCACCAGGTGGTGCGGGGGGACCGTCACCGTACGGGCGCCCTTCTCGCCACCCAGGACGACTTCCCGCAGCGCGCTGTTGTTGCTGTGGTCGGTCTCCTTGAGCCGGTTCTCCGGGTTGGCGAGGACCTGGATGTAGTACGTGCCGTTCGGCAGGTCCGTGATGTCGAAGGACTGGCCGGGCAGGTCCTGGGTGTAGGTGTCACCGGAGCCGACGTCGAGCACCTCGCGGACGGAGATGGAGTTCTCGGAGCCGCACGCGGTGGACAGGTCCGTGTTGTCCGGGTGCCAGTTGGCGTTCTTCACGGTGTAGTCGACGGCGTCGGTGTTGGCCAGGCAGAACGCCTCCTTGCCGCTGCGCACCGTCTCCTTCTGGTCGGCCGTCAGCAGCCGGTAACTGGCGAAGTCCAGGAAGTGCCAGTGCTCGTGGCCGGGACGCGGATCCCATTCCATGCCGCCGGTCGGGGTGTACCCGACCTGGTTGCCGTCGGCGTCGTAGAAGTACTGGTAGGCGTCCATCACCTCCTTGCCCGGGGAACGGAAGCCGTCCACCACCAGCTTGGCCGGGCCCGCGTTCCACACGTTGGCGCTGAAGGCGAGGTAGTCCTTGCCGGGCGCCTCCTCGTAGCCGTCGTTGACGGTGATGCCGAACGCGGGCAGCGAGCGCAGGTCGGGCTTCGGGACGTCGGGCACGGACGCCTTGCCGCTGGGCCGCTTCGCGTTGGGCCGGTCGCCCGGCGCCTGCCGCGAACCGTCGGTCTGCCCGGAACCGTCACCGGTCTCGGCGGCGGTGACGGCCTGCTTCCCCAGGGACTTCCTCTTCAGCGCCCACGGCAGGGCGGGCGGAGCCGACGGGTAGGGGCCGTGGCCGGCGTTGTACGAGGGGCCGGCGCCGCTCGTCGCGGCGCCGGGGGCCGGGGTGTCCGCGCCGGCCCCGTGCTCCGCGTGCGTGCTGTGCTCCGCGTGGGACCCGTGCTGTGCGTGCGCACCGTGCCCGGAGGCGGTGGTCTTCGCCGAGCCGCCGGAGGCGGAGCCCGCGGACTCCTCCCAGCTGCGTTCGCGTACGACCACCTTGACGGTCTGCGGCTGGTCGGCGATGCCGAAGAGGTCGCGGTACTTCTCGGTCACGTTGATCTCGGCGGTGTAGGTGCCGGCGGCCAGCTGGACCGGCTCGGTGTAGAACCCCGAGTAGGTGTTGGACGCCCAGCCGTTTTCGACGCCCCATACCGAGCCGAGGGTGAAGGGGTTCGTCGGGCAGCTCTCCGGATACTTCGAGTTGGCGGGGGCGTCCGGCCGGATCCGCCCGGAGGCGTTGTTGGGGCAGAACGCCTCGGTCTTCTCCAGCACCGTCGAGCCGGCCGCGTCGGTGAGGGTGATCCGCGTGAAGTCCGGCAGCCCGGCGAAGTCGTTCACGAGCCCGGCGGGGAGTGCCTTGGTCCGGGTCTTCTTCCCGTTCCGGAGGACCTGCTCGGCGACGACCGGGTCCTTATAGGACTTGCGGGTCACCTTGAGCTCGAAGGCGCCGTTCTCGGAGGTGAGGTACGTCCCGAGGTCGAGGTAGACCCCCGGGTCCTCCGTCCACGAGTCGAGCGTGACCGAGGTGGATGCGGCGATCAGGCTGAGCTTCGGCGTCGGCTCCGCGGTCTTCGCGTCGGGCGCGGCGGCGACGACGCCCGCGGTCACGGCGACGGCCGCGGCGACGGCGAGGGAGGGGCGGGTCAGGCGGCGGGGGCGGTCCTGCGGGAGTCTGGTCATCGGTCCTCGTGCTTCCGGCTGTGGAGTGCGTCATGGGATCTGGATGAACAGTGCGGCCCCAACTGACCTGTGGGGCTGCTGTGTTCGGACCATGAGAGGGAGCCGGACACCCTCCGGGTTGGCTCCGCTCACCCTGCCGCACCCCAGTTGTCCGAAAAGCGTCCACCAGGAGCCGGACTTGTCTCACGTCCGTACGGGATCCGCCGGGCATGGACGAGACTCCTGCGCCGACGAAGGCCGGTACACCGGGCGAGCGGGCGCTCGTACTCGTGCCGCGCCGGCGGTGGTCGTCCGTTCGCGTCCCGCGACCGGCACCCCGAGCCGACGCGTCGGCCTACGCGGTCGCCCACGCCTGCCGGCAGTTCCTGGAAGACCTGTGGGAGGGCACGTCACGCGTACCCGGTTTCGCACACGGTGTCGCCCGGCACCGTGGCATCGCGTCCGTCATGACGGCGGCGTGACCGACCGCGAGGGTCACCGCCGTCACGGCGGCGACCCTCGCGGACATCGGCGAACTCCGCTTGGCAGGCCTTGTCAGGTACGGGTCCAGCGTTGGTTGCTGCCGTTCGAGCAGGAGTAGAGCTGGATCGGGGTGCCGTTGGCGGATCCGGCGGCGTCGAGGCAGAGGCCGGACTGGACTCCGACGACGGATCCGTCGGAGTTCAGGCGCCACTTCTGGTTGTCGCCGCCCCAGCAGCCGTAGATCTGGACCTTGGCGCCGTTGCCGGTGCCGGCGGCGTCCAGGCACTTGTTGCCGTAGACCCGGAGTTCACCGGCGTCGGTGTACGTCCACTGCTGGTTGCTGTTGCTGTGGCAGTCCCACAGCTGGAGCTGGGTGCCGTCGGTGGTACTGGCGCTGGGCACGTCCAGGCAGCGGCCCGAGCCGACGCCCTTGATCTGTCCGCCGTCGGTCGGAGGAGGCGTGGTGGAGCCGCCGTTGAGCGCGTTGAGGACGGCGGTGTAGGCGGGCTTCTTGCTGCCGTCGTTGTTGAACAGCAGCGGCGTGTCCCCCGACCGCCAGGAGTCGCTGTCCCGCACGCCCCAGACGGTGACGCCGAGGCAGCGCGAGACGGCCAGGCAGTCGTTGACCACGTTGGCGTAGGTCGTGGACGAGGCGCCCTGGATGTCGAGTTCGGTGACGGCCACGTCGACGCCGAGGGCGGCGAAGTTCTGCAGGGTGGTGCGGAAGTTGCTGTTGTAGGGGCTGCCGCTGTTGAAGTGCGACTGGAAGCCGACGCAGTCGATCGGCACGCCGCGCGACTTGAAGTCCCGCACCATGTTGTACATGGCCTGGGTCTTGGCCCAGGTCCAGTTCTCGACGTTGTAGTCGTTGTAGCAGAGCTTGGCGGACGGGTCGGCGGCGCGCGCGGTGCGGAAGGCGACCTCGATCCAGTCGTTGCCGGTGCGCTGCAGGTTGGAGTCCCGCCGGGCTCCCGAACTGCCGTCGGCGAAGGCCTCGTTCACGACGTCCCACTGGGCGATCTTGCCCTTGTAGTGGGCCATCACGCCGTTGATGTGGCCGATCATCGCCTGGCGCAGATCGCTGCCGCTGAGGTTCTGCATCCAGCCGGGCTGCTGGGAGTGCCAGGCCAGGGTGTGGCCGCGCACCTGCTTGCCGTTCTGCACCGCCCAGTTGTAGACGCGGTCGGCGGCGGTGAAGCTGAACTGGCCCCGCTGCGGTTCGGTGGCGTCGATCTTCATCTCGTTCTCGGCCGTCACCGAGTTGAACTCTCGGTTCGCGATCGACGTGTAGGCCGAGTCGCCCAGCTTGCCCGAGGCGATGGCGACGCCGAAGTAGCGGCCGCTCTGCGCCGCCGCGGCACCGAGCGTGCTCTCGGCGGCATGCGCGGCCGGCGGCGGCGCGGCCAGTGCCGTGGCCGCACCCAGGGTGCCGACGGCCAGCGCCAGCAGTAGGCCGCGGATCTTCCGGCGGATCACGGGTCCGGGGAGGGCGTATGAGCCCATGACTGTGCCTCCAAGGTGGACAGAGGGGGCGGAGCGGAGGGCGACACGGATTGCCCGAGGTCGACGCTGTTCGAAATGTCGAGCCGGGGCCGGTTTCTCAGACAGGAATGATCGAGGCGTTGACGAGGCCCCGTCAACAGTCCTGACGAAAAAAGTTTCTGCACCTTGTTCGAAATTTTCGAAGCGTCGTTGATGGTGTGATTGGCGGAGTTTTCCTGCGGACTTCGATCGCGCATCGATGACCCCGTTCCGGATCGCACGACCATCGACCCGCGTGACGTGCGGTGTTTCGCGCAGGTGTTCCGGAGAATGTTTCGGTCCCACTGGCGATACATGCGAGGGGTATTGACGCCGCCCGACGGCTCTCTATCGTTCAGTCTGCTCGACACTGCGACGCTGGTTCGATATGTCGAACGCGATCGCTGGGTGTCGACCACAACCCGTCCACTCGAGTTTGGGGAAGTCGCCATGCGTAGACGAAGTTTCAGCCGCAGGCATCCGTCCGCGGTGCTCGCCGCCGTGGTCGCGGCCCTGGCCGCGTTGGCGGCGATGCTCGTCGCCACCCCGGCCCAGGCGGCCGCCAGCGGCTCCTTACGAGGTGTCGGTTCGAACCGGTGTCTCGATGTGTCGGGCGCCGGTCAGGCCGACGGCACGTACCTGCAGATCTACGACTGCTGGAACGGGACCAACCAGCAGTGGACGCTGACGGATGCCGACCAGTTGACCGTGTACGGCGACAAGTGCCTGGATGTTCCGGGCCACGCCACCACGGCCGGCACCCGGGTGCAGATCTGGGGCTGCAGCGGTGCCGCGAACCAGCAGTGGCGGGTGAACTCCGACGGCACGGTCGTCGGCGTGGAGTCCGGGCTGTGCCTGGACGTGAAGGACAACGGTACGGCCAACGGCACGGCGGTGCAGCTCTGGACGTGCAACGGCGGCAGCAACCAGAAGTGGACCGGTCCGACCGGGACGCCGCCGACGGACGGCACGTGTTCTCTTCCGTCGACGTACCGGTGGTCCTCGACGGGTGTCCTGGCGCAGCCGAGGAGCGGGTGGGTCGCGCTGAAGGACTTCACCGCGGTGACGCACAACGGCAGGCGCCTGGTCTACGGGTCGACCTCGTCGGGGTCGTCGTACGGCTCGATGGTGTTCAGCCCCTTCACCGACTGGTCGGGCATGGCGTCGGCCGGCCAGAACGCGATGAGCCAGGCCGCGGTGGCGCCCACGCTGTTCTACTTCGCGCCCAAGAACATCTGGGTGCTGGCCTACCAGTGGGGTTCGGCGGCCTTCATGTACCGCACGTCGAGCGACCCCGCCGACCCCAACGGCTGGTCCTCCGCGCAGCCGCTGTTCACCGGGAGCATCTCCGGCTCCGACACCGGTCCGATCGACCAGACCCTGATCGCCGACGGTCAGAACATGTACCTGTTCTTCGCCGGTGACAACGGCAGGATCTACCGGGCGAGCATGCCGATCGGGAACTTCCCGGGCAGCTTCGGCTCCTCGTACACGACGATCATGAGCGACACGAAGGCCAACCTGTTCGAGGGCGTACAGGTCTACAAGGTCCAGGGCCGGAACCAGTACCTCATGATCGTCGAGGCGATGGGTGCGAACGGGCGCTACTTCCGCTCCTTCACTGCCGCCGGCCTGAACGGGGCGTGGACCCCGCAGGCCGCCAGTGAGGGCAACCCCTTCGCGGGCAAGGCCAACAGCGGCGCCACCTGGACCAACGACATCAGCCACGGTGACCTGGTCCGCGACAACCCCGACCAGACCATGACCATCGACCCCTGCAACCTGCAGTTCCTCTACCAGGGCAAGTCCCCGAACGCGGGCGGGGACTACAACGCGCTGCCGTGGCGGCCGGGTGTCCTCACCCTGCAGCGCTGACCTTCCAGGTCCACGGTGACCGTGATGTGCGGCGGCCGGGGGTCACACGGTGATCGCGTCCCCCTCCGGGACGATGGTCAGGGGCACCTCGGTCAGTGCCGCGGGGCTCAGGAAACGGGCCGTCGACTCCTGGCCGGTCCGGCTGAGCATGATCTCGTGGATCTGGACGAGACGGCTGGGCTCGACCTCGCGCACGTAGTCCGCCGCCCGGCCGAGGTGGGTCCAGGGGCCGCTGGTGGGCAGTAGCAGCGTGTCGACCGGTGCGGGCGGTACCTGGTACGCGTCGCCGGGGTGGAAGACCCGGCCGTCGACGAGGTAGCCGACGTTGGCGACGCGGGGGATGTCGCGGTGGATCGTGGCGTGCAGGTCGCCGGAGACCGCTATGTCGAAGCCGGCGACATCGACACGGTCACCGGCGGCGACCGCGGTGACCTGGGCGCGTCGGTCCGACCAGCGTTCGACCACACCGGCCGGTCCGTAGACCCGCAGGTCGGGGCGGGCGTCCAGGGCCCGGGCGATCAGGTCCTCGTCGAAGTGGTCGAAGTGTTCGTGCGTGATCAGGACGGCGTCGGCGGCGGCCACCACCTCCTTCGCGTCGGGGGTGAACGTGCCCGGGTCGACGGCGATCCGCCCACCGTCCTTGACCAGCGACACACATGCGTGGGCGTGCTTGATCAGCTTCACTGCCGGCTCCTGTCGGCTTGATGTGCAGGGTTCACTGCACAATATATACAGGGTGCCCTGTCATACAGGGCGCCCTGTATGACCTTGCTAGGCTGACGGATGTGAACAACGCGACCTCGAACGAACCGGCTCCCCTTCCGGACGAGTTGGCCGCCCGCCTCAGGGCGGTTGTCGGCACCCTGGTCCGCAGTGCCCGTACCGTCGATCGGCTCGCGTCCGTCCCGGCGGCGGTGCTCGGCCTCCTCGACACGGGTGGGCCGATGACCACGGCCGACCTGGCGGCGACCCGGGGAGTGCGCCACCAGACGATGGCCGCGACCGTCAGAGAACTGACCGACGCCGGCTTCCTGGCCGTACGCCCCGACCCGAGTGATGCCCGCAGGAAGGTCCTCACTCTGACGGGGGAGGGGAAGAAGACGCTTGACGCGGACCGCCGTCAGCGCGTCGGCGTCCTCGCCGACGCGCTGGAGGAAGCGCTGGACGAGGAGGAGCGGCGCGCTCTGGCGCACGCCCTCGACCTCGTCGAGCGGATCAGCGGCAGCATCCGGGGCGGCGGTTCCTTCGCCGGCGAGCGCGAGTTCAACACCGGATCATGGTGACGGGATCCAAGAGGTTCGGGGCGATCGGCAACGGCGGCGCCTTCACCGCCGGTTCGTCTTCCCACCACCCTCCACGGGGCATGCGCGTGCGGCGCGGTCCACTGAGAGCGCGAGACGGTTCCTCGTGTGCTGAAACCGATCGCCGATCACACGCGCACGAGGGGATCGCCGTGGCCGGCCGCTCGTCCCGTGAGCAGCGGGGGCGGACGCGTGGTCAAACCGTCCGGACCTCTTCGGCCTCGGCGCGGGTGAGAGCCGCGGCCGTGTGGTCGCCGGCCAGGGTGTGTGCCTCGGCCAGGGTGTCGAGGCCGATGGCCAGCCATCTGCTGGAGCCGATCTGTCTCCAGAGCCTGACGGCGGCTTCGGCGCGTCTGCGGGCGGGTGCCGGGCGGCCCACCGCGAGCTGGGCCTCGGCGAGCGCGTACAGTGTCGCCGCCTCGCCCCAGAGGTTGCCGAACTCCCTGTAGGTCCACAGGCTCCGGGCCAGCAGGCGGCGCCCCTCCCGATGTTCGCCGTGCCGGACCAGGACGTCCCCGAGCCAGCAGGTGGCGTGTGTGGCGCTGAGGCGGTCGCCGAGCTCCTCACTGATTGTGACGGCCTGCCGATAGGCGTCGGCGGCGGCCGGGTAGGCGCCGAGTGCGCGGTGGCTCTGGCCCAGACATCGCAGGGCCTGGGCCTCCCCCGGCCGGTAGCCCGCGGCCCGGCTGACCCGCAGGCACTTCGTGAACCGCGTGACGGCGGCCTCGACACGGCCCTGCTCGAGGTCGATGACACCGAGGCCGTTGGTCGCGTAGACGAGACAGTTGACGTTGCCTGCCGATTCGGCGAGTTCGGCGGCCTCTTCGAAGTGGAGCACGGCGGAGGAGTACTGGCCGAGGAGCCGGTGCACATAGGCCAGCCCGGCCGTGGCACCGGCCCGGTACGCGGGTCCCTGCCCCTCGGAGTGCAGCAGGGCCTGCTCGAAGTGGTCCAGTGCTTCCGGATAGCGGTCGAGGACGGTGGTGAGTTCGCCGAGACAACGGTGGACCTTCGCGGCGCTGTGCCGGTCGCCGTTGCTCAGGGCTGCCTTGAGCGCCCGGTTCTGGAGCCTCTCCCAGTCGTCGAAGTGGCTGCCGACCTGGAAGAGGGCTGTGAGGGCGGTGGCCAGCCCGGCGGCGGGGGCGACGCCCTCCGCTCCGTCCAGCGCCTGCTCCGCCACATCGATGAGGAACTGGCGTTCGTCGTTGAACCAGGCCAGCGGATCGGTGAGCAGGTGACCGGCCTCGGCCTCGGACAGCCGCCAGGAGGCCAGGTCCCGCTGGGGGATGCCCTGGAAGTCGACCTTGAGGGTGTCCGCGGCGAGGTCGGCGAGGTGCAGGCTCGCCCCGAGCAACCGGGTGAGCGCGGCCGCGCGCTCCCGTTCCGGGACGCCCTGCTCCGCGCGTTCCCTGGCGAACAGCAGTACCAGGTCGTGCAGTTGATAACGGATTCCGGTGGTGTCCGCCGAACCGATCTGCACCAGGTGCACCTCGACCAGGTCGTCGAGGACCGCCTCCGCCTCGGACAGGTCCGCGTCCAGCAGCGCGGCCAACGCCCAGGCGGCGAAGCCCGTTCCGGGCAGCAGGGCGATCATGTGCAGAGCGTGCCGCGTCGCCGTGGCCATCTGCTGATAGGTCAGTTCGAGGCTGGCCCGTACGGCGATGTGGCCGACGGCCAACTCGTCGAGCTTGCGCTGCTCGTCGGCGAGGGCGCGCGCCACCTTGGCCAGGGTCCAGTGCGGTCGGGCGGCCAGCCGCGCGCCGGCGACCCATACCGCCAGGGGAAGGCCGCCGCAGGTCTCCACGATGGAGCGGGCCGATCCGGACTCCGCGTCCGTCCGGTCCCGGCCCAGCATCCCGCGCAGCAGGTCGAGCCCCGTGGCGGGGTCCAGGACGTCCAGGGGGAGCCGGCGGCCGCTCAGGTCCGCCATGGTGGTCCGGCTGGTGATGACGGTGGCGCAGCGCACGCCGCTGGGCAGGAGGTCACTCACCTGCCGGGTACTGGCGGCGTTGTCCAGGACGACGAGCATCTGCCGTCCCGCCAGCAGGGTGCGGTAGAGATGGACACGGCCGGTCAGCTCCGCGGGCACGGTACCGCCGGGGACGCCGAGCGCACGGAGGAAGGTGCCGAGGACCGTGAACGGTTCGGCCGGCTCGTCGTCGAAGCCCCTTAGGTCCGCATGGAGTTGACCGTCCGGGAAGCGGGGGGCGAGCAGGTGCCCCGTACGTACGGCCAGGGCGGTCTTGCCCACTCCGGCGGGTCCGGTGATCAGCAGCGTCACCGGACCGGGCCGTTCCTCGCCGAGCAGTCGGCGGGCCTCGTCCACCTCGTCCTTCCGGCCGACGAAGAGTGACCGGTCCGCCGGAAGGAGCCGGGGGACGAGCTGGCGTGCCATCGGCGGGTTCACCACCGTGCCGCTCCTGTCGGCCGGTGCGGCGGAGCGGGGCGCGGCCGGCTCCACCGCACCGGCGAGGATCCGTTCGTACAGCCGCCGCAGCGCCGGGCCGGGGTCGACGCCCAGCTCGTCGGCGAGTCGCCGCCGGGCGCGCTCGTACGCCCCCAGCGCCTCGGCCTGCCGTCCGCACCGGTACAGGGCCAGGACCAGTTGCCCGATCACCCGTTCGTCGAGCGGATACTCCTCGGCCCGGGCGGCCAGTTCGCTCACCAACCCCTCGTGCTGCGCCAGGCGCAGCCGCACATCGACCAGTTCCAGCCGGGCGGCCAGCCGCTCGCTGTCGAGGAGGTGGCGCCGCGCGTTGAACCAGGGGGTGTCCACCCCGGCGAACGCGCTGCCCCGCCACAGCGCCAGGGCCTCCCGCCACAGTGCCTCCGCCTGCTCGTCACCGCCCGCCTTCCGGGCCCGTCCCGACAGATCGCGGAAGCGGTGCGCGTCCACCGCCGAGGGTTCGACCACCAGCCGGTAACCGCCGCCCCGCTCCCGTGTGAGGGCCGTGCCGTCGGCCGCGAGCACGTGCCGCAGCCGGGAGATGTATCCGTACAACTTCCGTCGGCCGTACGCCGGTTCGGCGTCCCCCCACACCCGGTCCACCAGCGCGTCGGCCGACACCGCCCGGTCCGCGTCGACGAGCAACGCCCCCAGCACGCGCCGCTGCATCCCGTGCCCCACATCGACCGCGACCCCGTCCCGCCACACCTCGACGGTCCCCAGGATCCCGAAACACGTGGCCATCACACCCCCTGCGTCCCCCGCCTGTCCCTACGCCCCACTCTGGGCGCCACCGACCTGCGGTCCTAGGCGGATTCAAGCTTTTCCGAAGGTTTGCCGACGGCGGCCCCGGCACCGTGAGCAGCACGTCCTCGGACAGGAAAGTGGACCCGTACCGAATGGGAGGCTGAGGAGAGAATGCGTGATCGAGGAGTGTCGCACCGCTCCAAGGTTCTGGCCGTCGCCGCCGCCGGACTGCTGGCACTGATGAGTTCCGGCACGGCGAACGCCGCCGACGGGAAACAACGGGCGACCGACCCCGCCGGCCCGAGCGGATCCGTCTCGTGGACCTGCACGTACGGGAGCGCGAACGCCCAGGCGTGCTTCGCTCCGCTGGGCGAGTGGTTCAGGATCAGGGACACCCGGGTCGACAGCCTTCCCGTCGTCATCCAGTGGGACTTCTACGACGACGCCGTGAGCCTCGCGTACCCCGCGCGCGAAGGGACGATCTGGAACACGTCCGGAGAGGCGGCCGGCTGGCTTCACATGAACAAGTCCTTCCCGGAGGACCAGCCGGGCGTACTGCGCAGGACGCTCCACTTCAGGGCCTGCTCCGGGTCGTACCCGTCCAACGTGATATCCCCGGACACCTGTTCCGAGTGGACCGTCGTGCGGACCTGACCGGGCGTGGAGGGCGGCGAGGGGAAGACGTCGGGCGCCGTGGGGGAGGGCGTCCGGCACAGCGACACGACAGCGAAAACCGTTGCTGAGGGAGAGAAGGGGAGAAACCGATGAGGAAACTCGCAATACGCCGGCGGACGAAGGTGGCGGCGTCCGCCGCCGTACTGATGGCCGGCGCTTCTCTGATGCTGACGGCACCACAGGCCAGCGCCAGGACGATCTGCTACGACGAGGTCGACTACGTGCAGAACTCCTCGGGCGCGAACGGCGCGTCCGGGCGGGCCAGCTTCTGCTACGACGACGCCACCGGCTACTTCGAGACCAACACGGGACAGAACTGGGTCAAGGACCTGGTCAACGGTGACGGCGTGGCCGCCCGGATGTGGGTGGTCTACGAGTACCCCGGTGAGAGCGTCAACCGTCAGATCCTGCGTGCCACGGACACGGTCAGCACCTCCGGGGCCACTTCGTGGGCGTGGTCCGGCTATGTCGACTATGCCGCCGCCTATGTGTGCCTGGGCACCACCGCGCCTCTGACCAGCACGGACCGCTGCGTCCTGTTGTACGACACCACCGGCTTCTCCTGGTGAGCCGACGAAACGCCACGGGCGGGCGGAACCGCTCCCGCCGGCTGTCCCGGTGACCCCGACGGGGGCCGTGCGATTCCGGTCGGGCGCGCGAACACCCTGCCGCGCCACCGGCGTCCGCCGAGTCGTCCCGTCCCCGTCCCGGCGGCCGTCCGCCCTCCGTCCCGGTGGCACCGGCCCACGGTTCCCCACGGCCGGACCGTACGGCGGAGCGGTGACGGCACCCTCCCCGTCCGGCCTCGGCGAAGCTCCCGGACGGCCCGCCCCCGGGTGATCCACCCGCCGATCACGAGGTGACCCCCATGCCCGAACGACCCGGTCCACAGTCCCTGTCCGAGCCGAGCCGCCGCGGCGTCGTCGCCGGCGCCGTCGTGTCGGCGGTGGCCCTGTGCACCACCACGACCCCGGCGGCAGCACGGCCGCTGCGGGACACGCCGGTCCCGGCGGGCGCGACCGACGCCTTCAGGACCGGCCGTCCCCACACCGCCGACGTGCTGGCACCATGGGGCAGCCCGCTGGAGAGCGGTGTGCCCGACTGGGACGGCACGGCCTCCGCCGGAGCGGAGCAGCAGGCGCGGCAGATCGGCACGCACCACAGCGGACTGCAGTACCGGCCGCTCACCCCCGCCGGCCGCCGAGCCGAGCGGGGACTGCTGGTGATCGGCCACGAGTACCCGGACGAGACGCTGCTCCTCGCGGACGGCGGCCGCACGAGCACCACGCCCTCGGGCCACGCCAAGGCGCTCGCGGCGGTGGGCGTCACCGTCGTCGAGGTCCGGCGCACCGGCGACGGCTGGCGCACGGTCCTGTCGCGCCGCAACCGGCGGGTGACCGGTGCCACCCCCGTCGTGTTCTCCGGGCCGGTCACCGCAGGCCATCCGCGGCTGCGGACCCCGCACCCGCCGCGCGGCGTCCTGGCGGCCGGCTTCGGCGGAACGACGCCGTGGGGAACCCAGCTGGTGTGCGAGGAGAACTTCCACCGCTTCTTCGGCACCGACCACCCCGGTTGGACGCCCGACGAGGCCCAGCGACGCTACGGCTTGAACGCCTTCGGGTACGGCCACCAATGGCACCGGGCGGACGAACGGTTCGACCTGGCGGCTCATCCCGGCGAGGCGAACCGGTACGGCTGGGTCGTCGAGATCGACCCGATGGACCCCGCCGCGCCGCCGGTCAAGCGAACGGCCCTCGGCCGGTTCGGACACACCGGCGCCACCGTCACCGAGTCGCGCGGAAGAGCCGTCGTCTACAGCGGGGACGACGAGGACGGCGGCTACCTGTACAAGTTCGTCGGCGCCGCCGCCTGGCGGAGCCTGCTCGGCCGGGGACACAGCCCGCTGGACCACGGAACGCTGTACGTGGCGCGTTTCGAGGACGACGGCTTCGGCCGCTGGCTCCCACTCGTCCACGGCAACGGTCCGCTGACGGCCCGGAACGGCTGGCGCGACCAGGCCGACGTGCTGCTGCGCGCCCGGCAGGCCGCCGACGCACTGCGGGCCACCCCCCTGGACCGGCCCCAGCAGACCGCCGTCCACCCCCGGACCGCGCACCGCTACATCGCCCTGGCCAACGGCACCGGAGCCGGGGCCGTCGAGGCGGGCTGCGCGCCGGATCCGCCGGGCCCACGCCCGGCCAGTCCGTGGGCGGGCAACCGGTGCGGGCACATCCTGCGCTGGCAGGAGACCGGGGACGACGCGCGGTCCGGCACGTTCGGATGGGGCTTCTTCGCATGGGGCGGGTACACGCCCCACCGGGTGGCCGGTTCCTCGTCCGCCGCGTTCGGCTCGCCCAAGGGCCTGTGCTTCGACCGTGGCGGACGGCTGTGGATCACCACCGGCCACACCGGGGAGGACCGCACGGTGCTGGGCAACAACGCGCTGCTGCTCGCCGACCCGGCGACCGGCGAGGTGACCCGGGTGGCCACCGGGCCGCACGGTGCCGAACTCACCGGCGTCGCGGGCACTCCGGACGGCCGGACCGTGTTCGTCAACGTCCAGCACCCCGGAGAGCGCACCCCGGGGTGGGGCGCGCCGACTCCCGGTGACCCGAGAGCCGTCGGCAACTGGCCCGACCACGACCCGTCCGGACGGCCGCGCTCGGCCACCGTCGCCCTCCGGCGGCTCGACGGCGGCCGCGTCACGACGCCCTGAGACCGGTACGACCGGGTTTCCGCAGCGGAGGAGCTGGCAATGGTCTACATCGTCCCGCGTTCGGCCTGGAACGCCCGAGCGCCCAGAAAGCACACCGATGACCCCTGGACCCCCTGGGAGGGCGGTGTCATCGTCCACCACAAGGGGCCGGGCAGCGGTTATCCCTATCAGGACCACCAGGGGTGCTACGAGCAGGTGCGGGTGATCCAGCTCGACCACATAGAACGCAGGGTGTGGGACGACATCGCCTACAACTACCTGGTGTGCACCCACGGCTGGGTCTTCGAGGGCCGGGGCGGGAAAATACGCTCGGCCGCCAACGACGATGAGACAACGGGCGCCAACCAGAACTGGTTCGCCGTCATGGGGATGATCGAGGAGGGCGACGAACCTTCATCGGCGATGCTTCAGGGCATCCGCGAGATCATCGCGCACGTCAGACAGTACGAGAAGGCGGGCCCCGGTATCGGAGGACACATGGACGTGGCCACCACCGAGTGTCCCGGACGGCTGTACCGCTACGTCACGTCCGGCTCGCTCGAGCCCGGTGGTCCGGTGCCGTCGCCTCCCCCTCCTCAGATCGAGATCGTTCCCCGCGCCCAGTGGGGCGCGCGTCCCGCCCGGGCGGTCTCCCCGGTGCAGCCGAGCGCCAGGACCGGCTTCACCGTCCACTACTCCGCCGGGCCACCCACCCAGACCCCGCGGCAGATCCAGAACTACCACATGGATTCCAACGGCTGGGACGACATCGGCTACAACTTCCTCGTCGACAGGGCCGGCCGCGTCTACGAGGGACGCGGCTGGAACGTGCAGGGCGCCCACGCCACCGGCCACAACATCACGCACATCGGAGCGTGCTTCATCGGACGCGACGGCGAGGCCACCCCCGCCACCCTACGGGCCATCCGCGCGCTCTACCTGCACGCCAACAAGCTGACGGGCAAGACCCTGGCCAAGACCTGGCACGGGGGCCTGTCCGGCCAGGCGACCTCGTGCCCGGGATCCTCACTGCGCGCCTGGGTGCAGGGCGGCATGGCCGGCGACGACGTTCCCGTCGCCGACGGCACCGGCGGAGGGTCGGGTGGCGGGATGACCTCGGTGCGGTCGGTGGCCGCCCAGCAGCGCGCGGTCAACGAACTCGGCTACTCCCCGGCGCTGGAGGCGGACGGGATCTGGGGACCGAAGACGGACGCGGGGGTGCGCTGGCTGCAGCAGAAGGTCGGCGTCACCGCCGACGGGCTGTGGGGCCCGGACACGGAGGCCGCCTACCACG
>NZ_JBHWHX010000008.1:10723-15320 GCF_042732315.1 Streptomyces sp. NPDC059787 | reverse complement strand
GGGACCGAAGACGGACGCGGGGGTGCGCTGGCTGCAGCAGAAGGTCGGCGTCACCGCCGACGGGCTGTGGGGCCCGGACACGGAGGCCGCCTACCGGACCGCCACGGGCGGCACCGGCGGAGGGTCGGGTGGCGGTGGGATGACGTCGGTGCGGTCGGTGGCCGCCCAGCAGCGCGCGGTCAACGGCCTCGGCTACTCCCCGGCGCTGGAGGCGGACGGGATCTGGGGGCCGAAGACGGACGCGGGGGTGCGCTGGCTGCAGCAGAAGGTCGGCGTCACCGCCGACGGGCTGTGGGGCCCGGACACGGAGGCCGCCTACCACGCCTACCTGGGCGAGGGAGCCCGCCTCGACGTCGACGGCGTCTTCGGTCCGGCGACCGTCGCGGCCACTCAGCGCGCCGTCGGCGCCACGGCGGACGGCCAGTGGGGACCCGCTTCCGTGCGCGCCCTCCAGCAGCACCTGAACAACTGGGGTTCCGCCGGGCTCACCGTCGACGGTGACATGGGCCCGGCCACGGTCAGTGCCCTGCAGCGGCACCTCAACAAGATGACGAAGGCCGGGCTGGGGGTCGACGGCGTGTGGGGACCCGCGACGGTCCGGGCCCTCCAGAAGGCCCTGAACCTCGGCAAGCTGTGACCGGGCCGGTGCGCCGTTCCCGGTCCGCTGCCGGGTTCGGCGGACGGCCGTCCGGGCAGCCGGCCGAACGACACCGCCCCACGTCGGACGGCTCCGGCGTGGGGCGGTGTGCGACAGGGTCAGTGCCGGGCGGCGTAACCGACGAAGTCGTTCCACGCGGTGGGGGAGAGGGCGAGTTCGGGGCTGCGCCGGTCCTTGGAGTCCCGGACGTGGACCGCCCGCGTGCCCCTGCGCCACCTCGACGCAGTCGTCGCCGTCGGAACCGCTGTGGCTGCTCTTGAACCAGGCCCGTTCGTCGATGCCGCTCATGGCGCTCCTCGCAGTCGCTTCAGCAGGCTCCTGGAGTCGTCGGAGGTGAGAGCCTGCGAGCGCGGTCTCGCATACCGCTGGAGCATGATGCTGACCTCCTTCGGGGCCGTGACCAGCATCCCGCCACGCTGCCCCTCCGCGTAGCCGAACCACTTGTTGTCCGGCGACTCCAGGAGCCTCAACGGCCCGTCGAACCCGGCATGGTCCGGCTGATGGCGCGGCATGACCTGCAACTCGACGTCGAACTGCGACGACCGTTCCAGGAGGCTGTCGAGCGATGCATACCGTCCGCGGAATGTGTGCGTACGCGAAGTGCCGTCGGCGGGGCGGCGCAAGTCCGTTCCCCGACGGGGGAAGGGCCGACGCCGTGCCCGTCCTCACCGGTCGGCGCGATCGGCGCGGTGCGACGTGTCTCATGCCGTCGCCACGTCGACTGCGGAGAGAAGTGGACCTACCGTACTGCCACGGCTGCTGATCGCTCGCCGGGCGTCGCCGCGGAGTCGGAAGCCGGGGCCCTTCCCGGAACGAGCGGCCGGGCACTTCGGACCATTGCGTCCTCGCAGACCACCATGGCGGACCACGAGACGAAAGAGCCGAGCATGCTGATTGGAGTGACCCGGGAGACCAGACCCGGGGAGACCAGGGTCGCGGCCACACCCGCGACCGTCAGGCAACTGACCGGACTGGGCTACGACGTGGTGATCGAGACCGGGGCGGGGGCGGGCTCGAGCATCACCGACGAGGCGTACACCCGGGCCGGTGCCGCGATCGGCACCGCCGAGGAGGCATGGCGTGCCGACCTGGTCTTCCGGGTGAACGCCCCCGAACCCGTGGAGGTGGAGCGGCTCAAGGAGGGCGCGACGCTGGTCGCCCCGCTCGCGCCGGCGGCCAACGGCGACCTGCTCACGGCGTTGGCCGCGCACAAGGTCGACGCCTTCGCGATGGACGCCGTTCCGCGTATCTCCCGGGCCCAGTCGCTGGACATCCTCTCCAGCCAGGCCAACATCGCGGGGTACCGTGCGGTGATCGAGGCGGCGCACCACTTCGGCCGGTTCTTCACCGGTCAGGTGACCGCGGCGGGCAAGGTGCCCCCGGCCAAGGTGCTCGTCGCCGGCGCCGGCGTGGCGGGTCTGGCGGCGATCGGCGCGGCCGCCTCCCTGGGCGCCGTCGTCCGTGCCACCGATCCACGGCCGGAGGTCGCCGACCAGGTGAAGTCGCTCGGTGGCGCGTACCTGCCGGTGGACGTCGAGGTGGAGCAGTCGGCCGACGGCTACGCGAGGGCGACCTCCGAGGCGTACGACCGGCGGGCCGCCGAGATCTACTCCGAGCAGGCCGCGGACGTGGACATCATCATCACCACGGCTCTGATCCCGGGACGTCCGGCGCCGAGGCTGATCACGGCCGCCGACATCGCCTCCATGAAGCCCGGCAGCGTCGTCGTCGACATGGCGGCCGCCCAGGGCGGGAACGTCGAGGGGACGGTCGAGGGCCAGGTCGTCACGACCGACAACGGTGTGACGATCATCGGCTACACCGACCTGCCCGCGCGGCTGCCGGCGCAGTCGTCACAGCTGTACGGCACCAACCTGGTCAACCTGATGAAGCTGGTCACTCCCGCCAAGGACGGGCGGATCGCCGTCGACCTCGAGGACGCCGTGCAGCGCGGGCTGACCGTGGTCCACCAGGGCGACGTGCTCTGGCCACCACCCCCGGTGCAGGTGTCCGCGGCCCCCGCCGCGGACACCGAGGCGAAGGAGCCGGGGAGGACGGAGGAGAAGGTGGCGGGGGCGGAGAAGAAGAAGAAGCGGTCCGCGACCGCCGCCGGAGCGGCCCTCGTCGGCACCGGTTCGCTGGCGCTGTTCCTCCTCAACGCCTTCGCCCCCTCGGAGATCACCCAGCACTTCACCGTGCTGACACTGGCGGTCGTGGTCGGCTTCTACGTCATCGGGCACGTGCACCACGCGCTGCACACACCGCTGATGTCGGTCACCAACGCCATCTCGGGAATCGTCGTGGTGGGTGCGCTGCTCCAGCTGACCGGCACCGACAACGTGGTGCTGGTGCTGGCCGGCGTCGCCACGCTGCTCGCCTCGATCAACATCTTCGGAGGCTTCGCCGTCACCCGCCGCATGCTCTCGATGTTCCGGAAGGCGTGAGGTGACCATGGACGTCCTCTCGATCTCCGGCGCGGCGTACCTGGTCGCCGCCCTCCTGTTCATCCTGTCGCTCGCCGGACTCTCCCGGCACGAAACCGCGTCCCAGGGATGGGCCTACGGCGTCGCGGGCATGACCCTCGCGCTCGCGGCCACGGTCCTGCGGGTCACCGACGCCGGTTCGCTCACCTCCCTCGTCGTCCTCGGATCCGCGGTCGCGGCCGGCGCGGTCGTCGGACTCTGGTGCGCGAGGCGCGTGCGGATGACCGGCATGCCCGAACTGATCGCGCTGCTGCACTCCTTCGTCGGTCTCGCCGCGGTGCTGATCGGCTGGAACGGCCATCTGGAGGGGGGTTCGCACGCCGACGGCATCCACCACGCCGAGGTCTTCATCGGTGTCTTCATCGGCGCGGTCACCTTCACCGGCTCCGTCGTCGCCTTCCTGAAGCTCTCGGCACGGATGAAGTCCGCGCCGCTGATGCTGCCGGGCAGGAACGCCGTCAACATCGGGGCCCTGGCCGGCTTCGTGATCCTCACGGTGCTCTACGTCGTCACGCCGTCCCTCGGCCTGCTGACGGCGGTCACCGCGCTGGCGCTGGCCCTCGGCTGGCACCTGGTCGCCTCCATCGGCGGCGGCGACATGCCCGTGGTCGTCTCCATGCTCAACAGTTACTCCGGCTGGGCGGCCGCCGCTTCGGGATTCCTGCTGGGCAACGACCTCCTGATCGTCACGGGCGCGCTGGTCGGCTCCTCCGGCGCGTACCTCTCCTACATCATGTGCAAGGCGATGAACCGCTCCTTCGTCTCCGTCATCGCGGGCGGCTTCGGGCTGGAGGCCGGCCCGTCGGGTGACCGGGAGTACGGCGAGCACCGTGAGATCTCCGCGGAGGACACCGCGGAACTTCTCCTGTCCGCCTCGTCCGTCGTCGTCACCCCCGGCTACGGCATGGCGGTGGCGCAGGCGCAGTACCCGGTCGCGGAGATGACCCGGATGCTGCGTGAGAAGGGCGTCGACGTGCGCTTCGCCATCCACCCGGTCGCCGGGCGGCTGCCCGGGCACATGAACGTCCTGCTGGCCGAGGCGAAGGTGCCGTACGACATCGTCCTGGAGATGGACGAGATCAACGACGAACTCGCCGACACGGACGTCGTGCTGGTCATCGGCGCCAACGACACCGTCAACCCGTCGGCGGCCGAGGACCCGGACTCGCCGATCGCGGGGATGCCGGTGCTGCGGGTGTGGGAGGCGAGGAACGTGGTGGTCTTCAAGCGGTCGATGGCCGCCGGCTACGCCGGCGTGCAGAACCCGCTGTTCTTCCGGGAGAACTCCCGGATGCTCTTCGGCGATGCCAAGACCCGCGTCGACGAGATCGTGGGCGCGCTGTCGCGGGTGCCGGTCTGAGAGGGGCGGCGGGTGGGGGGGGGGGGGGGGGTGGGGCCGCCGCCCCACCCCACCCCGCGCACCCAGAGGAGGGGGGCGCCCCGGCAGGGGGTGGGC
>NZ_JBHWHX010000008.1:1519-10713 GCF_042732315.1 Streptomyces sp. NPDC059787 | reverse complement strand
CCTGCACACCCCCCGCTTCCCGCTGTTGGGGGGGGCGCTGGGGGGGGGGCGGGCCGGGGGGGGGGGGGGGGGGGGGGGGGGGGGGGGGGCCCCCCCCGCCCACACCGCTCGCACTCCCGTTTTCTGCGGGTCCCGTCGGCGCGTGTAGAGGGCAACGACTCCACGGCGTCCCACTGGGCGGCGACCACGGCGAGCCGGTCGTGTTCGGCGGGCGGCAGCCGGACGTGGAAGCAGCCGATCGTACGCGCTGTTCCGTCCTGGGCCGGTCCCGCCCTCCGTCACCGTACGACGGGAGACCTCCACCGTCGTACGGCGAAGGAGGGCACCGAGCGGGTCGTGACTCATCCGCCCCGTGTCGTCCCCGGGCGGTCCGGCGGAACCCGCCGCGACGAAATCATGCTCGAACAAAGTCATGTGCTGCGTCTTTCGATTCGGAGAACGGGGCGGAGCCAGGAACGTCCGACCGGATCGGCCCCCGAAAGGGGCGGGGCCCGCCCCGCGTGGTGCTGCTCGGTCGGCTGCAGGAGGGAGCCGGTTCCCATCGCGGCGACCATGGTGTGGGTGTCGAGGACGGTCTCGAAGTGCACGGGGACGCCGTCCCGCAGTCGCCACACGTGTACGAAGCGCGTCCTCATCGGCTTCCCGATCGCCGGGTTCCTGCCGCTGCAGTGGCCGAGTGCGACGACACGGCCCCCGGCGTCCATGATCTCCGCGGGGGCAACGGTGAAGTCCTGCCACTCGGTGACGAAACGGGAGAACACGTTCTCCAGGATCTCCTCGCGGCCCCGGTACGTGCCTCCGTAGTGCAGACCCGGCGGAACGGTCCATTCGATCCGCTCGTCGAGTCCCGCGAGCAGCGCGGTGACGTCACCCTGGACGAGCGAGCCGTACAACGCTTCCACCACCGTGCTCCCTGTGGCGGCGTGTCCGTCGTGCTGGTGCGTGACCATGTGGAACCTCCGTGCTGTGTCGATGGGCGGTCGGCGCGCGCAGGCGGTGGGGGAAGGCGAGTGCCGTGGTCCCGGTTCTCCCGCGACAGGCACATCTGTCCCGGGTGGTCGCTGCGCTCAGGGCACCGAAGCGATTCGGCGTGATCGGTCCACGGATCCGACATGCTGCTCGTACCATGTGATCTGCCAGAGGTGGCAAGTGAGGGGGAGCCATGTCGCAGCTCGTGCGCTTGCGGATGCCGGATGAGCAGGTCATCTGGGCCACGGTTGACGAGGGTGACGGGCCCAGCGACTCCGGTCTCGGCGAGCGGATCACGGAAAGACTCGAGGGGTTCCAGGAATCCCTCCAGGCCGTCGCCTCCAATGTGCGCAACGCCGTGGCGAAGGCCCGTCCCGACGAGGTCAGTGTCGAGTTCGGTCTGGAACTGGCTGCCGGCGAGAACGGCCTTGTCGCCGCCCTGGCAGGTGGCAGCGGCAAGGCGGCGTTCAAGGTGACCTTGAGCTGGAAGGGCGAGCCCGCCACTGTCACACCGGTGGTGCCACCGCAGCCGGCCCAGCCCCCGGCCGTACCCCCGGTGCCACGGGCTCAGGACTGAGGCCACACGCCGTGCGCAGGCCCTCGCCGTTGTCACTTCTCCAAGAACACCTGGGCACCTGCCGCGTGCGCGTCCACGGAGCGTCTCAGGGGGCGGGTTTCTTCGTCGCCCCGGGCTACGTGGTGACCTGCGCCCATGTGGCCGGGGTACGGACAGGCACTCGGTTACCCGTCTTCTGGAACGACACGGAGTTCGAAGGATCCGTGCTGACCGCGTCGGCCCCGCCCAGGGGCCGGGACTTGTGGCCCTATCCGGATCTGGCCGTGGTACGACTTCTCGACGCACCCACGAATCATCCGTGCGTCTGGCTGGACACCATGCCTCCTTCGCGCGACGCCCCTCTGACCGCGATCGGCTTCTCCGACATCTACGAGTCCGGAAAGGCGTCCGAGCGCTCCGCCGCCCTCACCCGCGGGGGCACCACGAAGCTGCAGGGCGGCTCGATGCTGGAGTTGGTGGGCGGCGAGGTCAACAAAGGGCTGTCCGGCGGCCCGGTACTGAACCACGAGTCCGGCGGCGTCTGCGCGATCGTCAAGGCCACCAGGCTGCGGAACACCTCCATGGGAGGTCTCGGTACCCCCGTGAGCGCACTGAGGCTGCTGGACGTGGAGGTCTACCGCACCCTCATACGGGCACATGACGTGTTCCACGGGCAGGACGACCGGTGGGCCCGGCTGTCCGACGGCCTCATCGGGCACGGCTCGGGAGGGGCCGGTGAGGGTCTCGACCCGGTGCTCGGCCCCGCCGAGGAACGACAACTGCTGGCGATCCTCTCTCGGCTGCCGATGGAGCCGATGGACGAGAAGCCCTTGCCGGCCCACCGGACAGGTGCCGAAGGCGGATCCGACGCGAGACCGTCCAGTACGAGCAGCCATCGCGCCGCGTTCTTCGCAGCAGCCGTCGAAGGTGCCCGCGAGCCCGAGTCGTATCCGCTACTGGACCACCGTGACGTCTTCACCGAGCTGACCGCCCAGATGCCGCCCGAGGCCGGTCAACTGCCCTACGAGCTGGCCTTCGCCGCCGACCTCGCTCGTAAGGGCGTGACGGATCCAGCTTGTCAGGGAGCCGTGCAGCAGCTGCGCGACCTGGTGCTGATCACAGCGGGCAGGCTCGGGCTCGGTGAAAAGGTCCAGCAGCGTCTGGCCCAGGGGGCCGCGTCGGAAGCCCAGGCATCGATCATCGGCAGGATTCGCCATTCGATGCGCGACCGACGGCTGTACCACGTCAGGGTGTGGCGCTACCGCTCGGCGAACGACATCGATCCGGCCGCCCCGGAGTCGGACGCGCTTCCCCTGAACCAGGCGGTCGAGCGTCTGGTGGCGCTGCTGCCCGAACAGATCGAGATCATGGGCGGGGCCACCCGCCCCGGTCTGATCGAGTTGATCCTCCCGAAAGAGGTACTCGACGAAGGCTTCGCCGATCTTTCGCTCTGGCCGCAGTTGCCCTGGTTCTCACTGGGCCGCAAACAGCGTGTGGTGGTCCGGCCGCTTGAGCGGCACGAGGCGCCCGCGTTGCACGCGGCATGGGCTGAGCGCTGGCAGCAACTGGACGGCAAGGCGGTCAGCGAGATGATGGTGTGCGTGTGCGGTCGGGGTGATCAGCATCAGGCCGCGCTGGATGCCTCGTTCGACAGCGATCCGACATTGGCCGCGCTCGCGCTCGCTGGTTCTCCGCAGTCGCAGCCGGTCTCGGACGCCTACCAAGTGGCCGTCGCGTCCGGAGTGCCGATGATGGTGTGGCGGCGGGGCAGCCCGGCCTGTGAGCGTGACGACGGTGCCCGATGCGGGGCGCCGGACAGACGGGCCTGCCCCGGCAACGGGTTCTTCGCCGAACTGTGTGCCACCTTGGACGACACACGGCGAGACGAACTGCCCGAGAAAATCCGCCAGTTGCGTATCGACGCGCAGAAGCCCCCGAAGAGAGAAGGGCATCTCGGTGACGACATCGTCCTGTTGTGGGACGACCCCGGACGCCAGATCCCTCGGTCTCCTCTGACCCCGGCCCAGGAAGGACGCCCCTGATGAGCGAGTGGCGGATCTACCGAGGTGTGCGCGAGCCGCACGACGGCATCGACCGTTTGCCGGATCCGCCGCCGTGGCGGGACTTCGAGCACGCCGGTGAGGTCACCCCGTTCGACCGGAACGCCGAGACTCCCGGGGACCGGAGGCTCCCGAGAGCCGACGCGTACAAGGCCGAGGAACGCACCATCGAGGCGGTCAACACGGCCCTGTACCTGCGCCGCCCGCTGTTGGTGACGGGCGATCCCGGCGTCGGGAAGTCCACACTGGCGTATGCGGTAGCTCGTGAACTGAAGTTGGGCACGGTGCTGCGCTGGCCGATCAACAGCAAGACCGGACTGCGCGACGGTCTGTACCAGTACGACTCGCTGGGCCGGCTGGAGGACGCCGGAGTCACCCGCGCGGCCCGAGACCCTGCAAGCGGTGTGCCAGAAGCGAGCGGGAAGGGAAACACCGCCGGAAAAAGTGTCACCACGGTCCCGGCCGCGGAGGCGGAGCACGGTACGGACGTCGGGCGCTATCTGCGGCTCGGACCGCTCGGCACGGCTCTGGCGCCGTACGCATTGCCGCGCGTCCTGCTCATCGACGAGATCGACAAGAGCGACATCGACCTGCCCAACGATCTCCTCGACGTCTTCGAGGAAGGCATGTTCGAGATCCCGGAACTCTCCAGGGTCGCCGACAAACAGCCCAGGGTCCGGGTCCGCCCGGCCGACGACGGCGCCCGGGTCACGGTCGTGCGCGGCACAGTACGCTGCCACACGTTCCCCTTCGTCATCCTGACGAGCAACGGCGAGCGTGAGTTCCCGCCCGCGTTCCTCCGTCGCTGCGTCCGGCTCCATCTCCCCGCCGTCGACGACGACGAAAGGCTGCGGACCATTGTGCGGGCGCATCTCCCCACCGCCGTTGAGGACGCCGACGAAGTCATCAGCAGGTTCCTCAGCCACGCCACGTCGGGCGAGCTGGCCACCGACCAGCTCCTCAACGCCGTCTACCTGGTGAGCCGTACGGCACATGACGGTGCGCCGAGCCTCGACCGGCTTACCGCGCTGGTGTTCCAGCATCTCAATGCGACGGTGCCGACGGAGTCGTGATGGAGCGATTCGGCTCGCTGCTCGCCGACCTCTGCCCGGCGGAGCAACCGCCCACACCTCGCGAAGTGGCCGAACTCATTTGGCTGGCACGCCATTTGCCCGAGGGGATCGGGCCGGCCGGGCGGGTCCTCCTGCCGTCCGAGGACCGCCCGGTTCCGTCCACCGTGGAGGGCGGCCCCGGGCCGGAGTCGTCACAGGTCGGTGACAGTGACCGATCCGGATCCGAATCCGAAGCCACGCGGTTCTATCTGCCTCGGCACGGCTCCCCGAATGAGGGAGCGGAAACAGAAGCCCTGCAGGCGGCGCCGGTTCGGGTAGGCGGGTCGGCGGCGTTGCCCCGCCACCGCGAACTGGCGCGCGCGCTGCGCCCTCTCAAACGGCGCGTCCCCTCCACGGTGAGCACGGTTCTCGACGAGGAGGCCACGGCGACCCGGATCGCCGACCACCACCACTGGATTCCTGTGCTCACGCCGGCCGAGGACCGATGGCTCGACCTCGTGATCGTCATGGACGCGTACAGCGAGAGCGGCGTCTTCTGGGAGCCGCTCGCACGCGAACTGCGCGCCCTGTGCCAACGGCTCGGCGCGTTCCGTGACGTACGCCTGTGCCGTTTGCTGGCACGGAGCGACGGTTCTCCCGGGCTCGGAATCAGCGCCGCGACCCCACCGCACTTGCTGCGCTCGACGAGTTCGGCGGTCGATTCCACGGGCCGCACGATCACCCTCGTCCTCACGGACGGCGTGGCACCGGCTTGGGGGTCCGACATGCTGAGGAGGGCGCTGCGGAAGTGGGCGGCCAGTGGCCCGACGGCGATACTCCAGACACTGCCTGAGCACGCTTGGGAGCGGACGGCCCTGGCGCCGGAGCCGGGGCGCTTTCGCAGCACGGAAGCGGGAGGGGCCAACTCCACCCTGCTGTACACCGGTTATGGCTTGCGTTCGGACGGCCCGAAGCGTGGTGCTGTTCCCGTACCGGTGTTGGGAATCAGCCCTGAGTGGCTTGCCCCCTGGGCGCACGCGATCGCGGGACCCGCCGCGTTCGACGCGGCCGCGGTGCTGTTGCCCGCGTCCGCGGCACTCCCACGGTCCGGCCCCGAGGCGCTCGATGTGAACGAAGTGCCCGGACGGGACGTCACGTTCGACGACTTCCGGGCCCAGGCGCAACCCGAGGTCTTCCGTCTTGCCGCGTACCTCGCGGCTGTCCCGCTCAATCTGGCGGTGATGCGTACGGTGCAGTCCGCGATGCTGCCGGACAGTCCCCTGTCCGACCTGGCGGAGATCGTCTACAGCGGACTCCTCCGGAGAGTGCACGGCAGCGCCCGCACCGACGACGTACTGGGTCAGGCATATGAGTTCGTTCCGGGGATGAGGGAGCGCCTGCTGAGTACCATCCGCCGGGACGAGGCCGACGAAGTGATCGCCACGGTCTCCACCTACCTGAAGCGCAACGTCCCGGCGATCAGCGCTCGCTTCACGGCCACTGTGCCCGACCTCGACGGAACGCTCACCCTCCCGGCGGGCGCGCGGCACTGGGCAGAGGTCCACAACCTGGTACGCCGGCGACAAGGCGGACGTCCGGCGCCGGCGGCACCGCGCGAGCGGACAACGCTGGACGTGGCGACGGAGCCAGCACCACGACCAGCTGGGCCGGCAGCACGATCCACCGTTCTCGTCCTGACCGCACTACCCCTTGAATACGCCGCCGTCCGCGCGCACGTCATGGAGCGGCGGGAGCTGGTGCACCGTGACGGGACCCGGGCCGAAGGAGGCCGGCTACCGGATACTCCCTGGCAGGTCGTCCTCGCCGAGCTGGGCATGGGCGCCGAGCGGACCGCCGCTCTCACCACCCGGCTCATCAACTGGCTGCGCCCCGAGGCCGTGTTCTTCGTCGGTATCGCCGGCAGCCTGAAGGACGACGTCGGGATCGGCGACGTCGTCGTGGGCACACAGGTGTACGAGATCCACGGCGGCAAGCGGACGCCGGAGGGTTTCCTGGTCCGGCCGAAGGCCCTGCCGGGCTCGCACGCGCTCGAACAGGCGGCCCGTTCCGCCGTGCGGGACATGCCCGGCGTACGAACGCACTTCCTGCCGATCGCCACGGGCGACATCGTCCTGTCGGACGCCGAGTCCGAGATCGCCCGGTTCCTCCGCAGGAGCTACAGCGACGCGGGTGCGATCGAGATGGAGGGCTCCGGTGCATTCCAGGCGGCCCATCTGAGCAGCCGGCTGGACGCCCTGGTGATCCGGGGCATCAGCGACCGCGCTGATGGCGGCAAGCGTGATGCCTACGTCGCCGGTTCACAGGAACGCGCCGCAGAGCAGGCGGTCGCGGTCATGATGGCGGTGCTGCGCAAGCACCGGCCCCGACACGGCAATGAGGAGGTCTCCCCCCGGCTCGGGGACGGGACGCGGAACGGGCGGGGGACAACGGCGCTGTTGACGGCCCTGGCCGAGGGCGCGGGTGGGGACGGCGGACGCCGGGCGGTGGAGAGGCTGGCGCGGGCGGTGGGGCTGGAGGCCGGGGCGTCCGTCCGGGAGATCGCCGAGGCGGCGGCGGATCCGGCACGGCGGGAGGCCGTGCGGGAGTGGGGTGAGGCGGTGGCCGACCTGCTCGCCGCCGATCCGCGGGGCGTCGCCGGTGCCGTCGCGCGGGCCATGGAGCGGTTCGCGCCGGGAAGCGGGACGGCCTGGTACGACGGCGACCACTCCGACTTCCGGGGCGGGGCTTTCCTGCGCGAGGCGGTCGGCGTGCAGGTCGTGATCCAGCAGGGCGGGGCCGCCGACCCGGAGGCGCTGGCCGGCCTGCCGCCGAGGCCCGGCGGATTCACCGGCCGGGAGCAGGAGACGAGGGAGTTGCTGCGTGCGCTGGACCCGGCCGGGGCGCGGTCGGCCGGGTCGGCGGCGACCCTCGTCGCCGCCGTGTCCGGTCTCGGCGGCATCGGCAAGACCGCGCTCGCCGTCGAGACCGCGCACCTGGCCCGTGAGCGGGGCTGGTTCCCCGGCGGAGTCCTCTTCATCGACCTGCACGGCTACGACCGGGAGCCCGTCACCGCCGACCGTGCCCTCCAGGCCCTGCTGCGCGCCCTCGGTACCCCGCCGGAACACGTCCCCACCACGACGGGCGAGCGGGCGGCGCTCTACCACGCGACACTGGCCGCCCGAGCCCAGGAGCGCGGCGCGGTGCTGGTCCTGGCCGACAACGCCTTCTCATCGGACCAGGTACGGCCCCTCCTGCCGGGCGACTCCCGGCACCACGTCCTGGTCACGTCACGCCACCGGCTGCCCCAACTGGGCGCGCGGTTCGTTCTTCTGGACCGGCTCAGCCCGCAGCAGGCGTACGAACTCCTCGACCGTGCCCTGCGCATCGCCGACCCGGACGACAGCCGGGTGGCCGACGACCCCGACACGGCCGAGCGACTCGCCGGTCTCTGCGGGCACCTCCCGCTGGCCCTGCAGATCGCCGCCGCCCTGCTGGCGGAGGACCCGGACAGGCCGGTGACCGAACTCGTGGACGAGATGGCCGGGGCCCGCGACCGGCTCGACCACCTCGACGACGGCGAGCGCAGCGTCCGCGCCACCTTCGAGCTCTCCTACCGCCGACTGCCACCCGAGCACGCGCGGCTGCTGCGCCTGCTCGCTCTCGCGCCGGGGCCCGAGGCGAGCGACGAGGTCGTCGCCGCGCTGGTCGGTGCCGCGGAGCCTCCGGTGCGCGGCCTCGTGGCATTGGCCCGTGCACACCTCGTGGAGAGGGGGAGCGAACGCGGGTGGTGGCGGTTGCATGACCTGGTGCGGGTGTTCGGGGCGGATGTGGTGGCGGGGGACGCGGGGTTGAGGGAGGAGGGGGAGGCGGCGCGGGAGCGGGTCCTGAAGTTTTATGTGCGGTGGGCGGATGCGGCTGACGACCGGTTGCGTTGGCTGCCGGGTTCGGAGGAGCCGGAGCGGTTCGGGGACCGGGGGCAGGCGTTGGCGTGGCTGGACGGGGAGCGGGCGGGTCTGGTCGCGGCGGTGGGGTGGGGGCGGGAGGAGCGGTTCGCGGGCGCGGCGTTGCGGCTGGCCTTGTGTCTGGGGGAGTACTTGGCCTGGCGGCGGTATTTCGACGACTGGATCGCCGTCGCGGAGGCCGCGCGGGAGGCCGCGCGGCTTGTCGGGGACCGGCTGGGTGAGGCCATGGCGTGGAACAACCTCGGCAGCGCCCTGAGGGAGGCGGGCCGGGCGGGGGAGGCGATCGACGCCCTCACCCGGGCCCGCGACCTGTATCGGACCACCGGAGACCGTGGCCGCGAGGCCATGGCGTGGGACAGCCTCGGCATGGCCCTGCGGGAGGTGGGCCGGGCGGAGGAGGCGATCGACGCCCACACCCGGGCCCGTGACCTGTACCAGGCGGTCGGGGACCGCCACGGTGAGGGCAGGGTGTGGAACAACCTCGGCATGGCCCTGCGCGAGGTGGGCCGGGCGGAGGAGGCGATCGACGCCCACACCCGGGCCCGTGACCTGTACCAGGCGGTCGGGGACCGCCACGGTGAGGGCAGGGTGTGGA
>NZ_JBHWHX010000008.1:0-1422 GCF_042732315.1 Streptomyces sp. NPDC059787 | reverse complement strand
GGAACAACCTCGGCATGGCCCTGCGCGAGGTGGGCCGGGCGGAGGAGGAGACCGAGGCGTACGGAAGGTCCCTGGAGCTCTTCCGAGGATTCGAGGACCGGTACGGCGAGGGACGGACCCTCCACAACCTGGCCCGAGCCCACGAGGCCGCCCACCGCCCTGCCGAGGCCCGCGCCGCCTACCTCCAGGCCGCCGACGCCTACACCCGCGCCAACGCTCCTGCCGAAGCCGCCCAAGTCCGCACCCGGGCCGCCGCCCTCGACGACTCACCCACCCGCTGACCTTCGAAGCGTGGTGCCGGTGGGGCTGACGGCCCATGCCCCCTGCGGTACGACGAGTGCGGGAGGTGCGCGCGGGGCGGCGGGCCGGCCGATGGGCACGCCGGCCGCCCCCGCCCGCCTCCTCGGTGCCGAACACCCCCGAGGCGACTGCCACCGCGGGCCGGCACGGGCGGCTGGACGACGACCCCGCCCAGGAAAAGGCTCCCTGAATGATCGATTCCGCCGTCCGCCGGCGCCGTAGAGCGCTCTTCGTCTTCTTCCTGATATCCGGCCTGTCGATGTCCTCGTGGGTCACCCGCACCCCGGACGTGCGGGACCGGCTCGGCGCCTCCACCGGTGAGATGGGCCTCGTCCTCTTCGGGCTGTCCGTCGGCACACGGCATGGACCCCGTCCTCGGCTCCGCCGTGTACGCGGGCTTCGCCGCCATGGCGATCGGCCGTTTCGGCGGCGGGTTCTTCATCGACCGCTTCGGCCGTGCCCCCGTCGTCCGCGCCAGCGCCCTCTCCGCCGCACTCGGGCTCGCCGTCGTCTTCGTCGACGTGACCCTCGCCGCCGGAGCGGCCGTGTTCTTCTGGGGTCTCGGCGCCTCGCTCGGCTTCCCCCTCGCCCTCTCGGCGGCCGGAGACTCCGGACCCGACTCGACGGCCCGCGTGAGCCTGGTCGCGACGATCGACTACGCCGCGTTCCTCGTGGGTCCCCCCCGGTCTGGGCCTCCTCGGCGACCACTACGGTCTGCGCGCCGCGATGACCGTCGTCCTCGTCCTCGTCGCCGTGGCGATCCTCCTCGCCCCGGCCGTCGACACCCGCCGCAGGACGTCGGCCCATCACCTCCCCGAGCGGCAGCCGGCGCCGGTGGACGGACCCTGACGGAACCCGTACCACCGGCCTTCGGCGGAGCATCCGGGCAGGCCGGTGAGCGCGGGCGGAAGCGGCTTCGGTGGTTCGTGTGCCGCACCGCCCGGCCGGCCCGGGGAGACGCCCCCTTCCCCGACGTCCGCGCCCCGTGGAAGGGACGACGGCGCGTCGCACGACGTCAAGGGAGTGCGCGCCAGGTCGCCTCGTCGAAGTCGGCGGGCAGGCCGCCCCCGGTGAGGTCCCAGGCCCACAGGCCGACGAACGCGCCGGTGAAGCCGAGGGCCC